>JBCBJE010000136.1:0-9265 GCA_038523735.1 Cyanobacteria bacterium J06626_18
CAGCGACAACATACCCTCATCCAGAAAACAAAGCTGCCGACATCAGCATTGCTGGGAATTGCTGTCGGCAGCTTTGTTTTCTGGATGAGGGTATGTTGTCGCTGCTCGGCTGACTCAGGCCATAGGTTCAAAGCGGTTGCGAGTTTACCAGCCGCCACCATGCCAACACCGACTGCTTCCCCATGGTTAACAGTACGATAGCCAGTGGCGCTTTCAATAGCATGACCGACTGTATGACCGTAGTTGAGGATGGCTCGCAGCCCTGCCTCCTTCTCATCCTGAGCCACCACATCAGCCTTAGCCTGACAAGAGCGAGTCAGAATCGTTTGCAGGAGTTCTTCGCCAACACAACGATACTGGTACAGGCGAGGGGCCTGCTCCAACGCTGTGAATAAGTCAGCATCCCAAATGACACCGTATTTGATTACCTCCGCCATGCCCGCCCGAAACTCGCGTGAAGGCAGTGTTTCCAGCACCTTCGGATCAATCACCACCAGACGAGGCTGGTGGAAGGCCCCAATCAGGTTTTTACCCTGGGGATGGTTGACGCCGGTTTTGCCCCCAATCGAAGCATCCACCATCGCCAGCAGCGATGTGGGGACTTGAACAAACCCAATGCCCCGCAGCCACGTCGCCGCTGCAAAGCCCGTCATATCGCCAATAACGCCCCCTCCTAACGCCACCATCGCGGACTTCCGCTCGAGCTTTGCCTCATAGGCCGCATCGTGAATCTTTTGAATTGACCGCAGGGTTTTGTAGCGTTCCCCTGCAGGCAAGATACAGGTGCTGACCTGATAGCCTGCAGATTCAAGGGATTGGCAGACGCGATCGCCATAGTGCCGGAAAATAGCTGGATTTGAAACCACCAGAAGCTTCTGCCCGGTCTTAACCAAAGGCGTCGGATGATTCGTTAACCAAGCGCCCACATGATCCAGAGCGTCAGGTGCAATCACCACGTTATAAGCATTTTGGGGCAGCTCGACGGCAATAATGGATTTCATCGCGATTTCAGAGGGAGATTCAAGAGGATGTCCTTTAGATCCTACTGGCTTAGAAAGCGTTAAAAGCAGCAAACGGCTGCTCAGACAAAAAGGTTCTCTTGAATTCTATTGAAAAAGCTGACGCAGACGTGAGACCCAAATCTGCTTGAGTATAGAAGTCTGCTCGGATACAGAAGCCTGCTTGGACCCAAAATCGGCGGCCGACGCCTGCGACAAAATTTCAATCGAGTCGAACGCCGTCCAAGTTTCCCCTTCGTCACCTAATTCTTGATATCCAACGATGCTGACCTTCATTCCCTCTTGTAGGAAGCCGTCATCGTCAGGATGAGGAAGCCTGACGAGAAATCCATCGTTGATGCGTTCGGGAAACGTTACCCCGCTCGCATCGTACGTCTTATCAACCTTACTTACTGCAATGCTGGCTGGATAGACATGTACTCGATAATGTGCGGGGAACACGCGATCGCCTCCCAGCGTTCCTGACATCATCGATACTGCAGGCTGAACTCTTTCTGGGAACCAGAGAATAGAGGCAATGTCCCCCGTAATCGTTACCGGTCCTACAGGTGCTGAAGCTGACATGGTTGATTGCATAACTCCAACTTGCTTTCATCCAAATTGGCTTACTCCAGTCGCTAATGCCAGTGTGAAACAATAAAAATATGTCGCCAAATGAAGCACCATGGCCAAACAGATCGCAGACGTGGCTCCCCCCAACTTGGTTCAGCAGTTGATTGAGCATTCATTCCTATTTAGGGAAATGGATGACACTTGGCTGCGCGATCGCGTTTCCGCTAATCAATTAGTATCCGAGAAGCTCTACTCCAGCCGACCAATTTTTACCGCCTTTCAACCCGATACGTCCCTGGAATTTTTGTACATCGTATTGGGAGGAGGACCCGTCGTGGTGCGTAGTACGCCACTTGATCGCGTGATTGCAATGACCTATGCAGGCGGGGCATTCGGGATGCACAGTCTACCCGTTGGCTTTGGCCAGATTAATCAAGCCTTTCCTAGCCTAGTCGAAGCTTACAAGACGACCGATGTTGTCAAAGTCCCTGTGGCGTACGTACAGCAGCTCTATGACGAAAGTGAGACCTTTCGCACACGCTATAGTCTTCTGTTTGAACTGCGCGAGAAATTTCAGTATCACCTGCTGAATTGCAGTACCTATCCACCCCAAGCGGTAGCAGCATTGCTAAGAGCATTGGTCTATCAAGAGCGATCGCTCGGTACCCAACCTAGCAAAGACGGGACTTTCTCCTTCGACCTGCCCGTCGATATCATCGCCCATGCCTGCCAGCTCAACCATCGCACGGTGGAACAAGTCCTTAAGGGCATGACGAAAGAAGGCATCCTCAAAACAGTACGCGCCTCCGACACCCAAGGAGACATTCTCTACGTCGCTAACCCCGAAGCCCTAAAAAGCGTCTACAGTTCTACACGAGATAAGGTGGCTTGGTGGCCACTGAAGTGAGGGAACAGGGAACAGGAGTTGTTCATTAATGGTTCTTCGTTCTTCGTTCTTCGTTCTTCGTTCTTTGTGATGGTTCATGGTAGTTGGTTTAGGGTTCAAGGTTCTTCCACCCTCTTACCCTTCCACCCTCCTACCCTTCGACTCTCCCAATCCATCACCCTCTACCCTCTACCCTTTACATCACTCCCTTACTCCATCACTCCCCTACTCCCTGCTGAACCAGATCCCATTTATTGCCATACAGGTCCAGGAAGACGACCACCAAACCATAGGATTCATAACGGGGTTCCTCAATGAAGCGAACGCCCTGCGACTGCATGTGTCGGTAGTCGTCCCAAAAATCAGCTGTGTGGAGAAACAGAAAAACACGACCCCCCGTTTGATTACCGATATGCGCCTTCTGCTCTTCATTGCTAGCTTTAGCTAGCAGCAACGAGGCACCCCCCGATCCTGGCGTAACCACCACCCGACGCTTGCCACCTTCGAGCGCAGTATCTTCGACCAGTTGGAACCGCAGCGCCTCTGTGAAGAACGCGATCGCTTCATCGTATTCGTGAACCAAAAGGCTCACAGTCGTCAGTGTTTGAGGCATGTTGGCACAATCAAGAACGGTAAGATCACAAACGCATGATAAGAAACCGAAAAGCCGCGAATATTGCAAAGTGTTTCAATATTCGCCCTAGTGTGGCGTTTGGCAACAAAACTTAAACCCTTGTACTGCCGTACGCTCAGGCATCCGTAGTACTCTGAGTAACGAGTCATTCATACCTAAAACTCGTTTTTCAAGAGGACATATTTCATGGTTAAACGTGGTTCTAAAGTCCGGATTCTGCGCAAAGAGTCCTACTGGTATCAGGAAGTCGGTAAGGTTGCTTCCGTGGATGAGAGCGGCATTCGTTATCCGGTGGTTGTGCGCTTCGATAAGGTAAATTACGCTGGCGTAAACACCAACAATTTTGCCCAAAATGAGCTGAAGGAAGTGTAGGCAGCGAGTCGTTGAGGCTGTTGCTTAAGTACGGGTGCTCAGAAATCCTGAACGACAACTGTGGCGATATATTGAAGAGACATCGTTACCTTGTTTTTGAATCGTAGGGATTGTGCCAGAGCTACCAGAAGTAGAAACGGTTCGTCGTGGGTTAAACCAGACCAGCTTAAATTCTCAGATTTGGGGTGGGGAAGTGCTGTTACCGCGCAGCATTGCCCACCCCAATTCTGTTGAGGCGTTTTTGGCGGGGGTTACGAATGCCCGCTTGTCTCAATGGAATCGGCGTGGCAAGTATTTAATCGCTTCACTAGCAACTCCTGAGGGCTCTGCAGCTGGTCACTTGGGCGTCCATCTCCGCATGACCGGACAACTGCTGTGGATTCCCCGCCAAGAACCTGTTTCCAAACATTGCCGCGTGCGGCTTTTTGTGGACAGCGAGCGAGAGTTGCGGTTTGTCGATCAGCGGACGTTTGGCCGTTTGTGGTGGGTACCGCCAAACCAAGCCCCAGAAGCTGTGATTTCGGGAATTGCGGCGCTAGGGCCAGAACCGTTTAGCGATCGCTTCTCCCCCGACTATCTCTATCAAGTCACTCGCAAACGACAGCGCCCCATCAAAAATGCGCTGCTTGATCAGGCGCTGATTGCGGGTATTGGCAATATCTATGCCGATGAAGCTTTGTTCCTCAGCGGTATCAAACCCACAACGCTCTGTGCCCGCCTAGGACGCCAGCGCCTAACAAAACTGCATGGTGCGATTCGGGAAGTCCTAGAAGCGGGTATCACCCATGGGGGCACGACGTTCAGAGACTTTCAGAATGTCCACGGCATCAACGGCAATTATGGTGGTATCGCCCGCGTCTATAATCGCGAAAACGAGCCCTGCCGCATCTGCCAAACGCCGGTGCGTCGCATCAAACTAGCCGGAAGATCCGCTCATTATTGCCCCCGCTGCCAACGATGAAAGGGGACGGTTTACAATGGCTAAGAAACTACTGGTATAAGGTGCGATCGCACAATGGCAGCCAAACTTAAGCGTGGGGATGTGGTTCGAGCCGTTCGGGAAAAGCTCGAAAACAGCGTTGAAGCAACCGCAAGTGATACGCGGTGGCCTCCCTATCTGTTCGAGACTAAGGGCGAAATCTTGGAAACGCGAGACGACTATGCACTGGTCATGTTTGGCCACGTGCCGACCCCGAATATCTGGTTACGCTTGGACCAACTGGAAAAGCTTGAGTAAACCGTGTCCGATTTGAAAATCAAATTTTTTCTCTAGTCAAAAACTGGGGAGCTGGACGCGCTCAAGATTAAGTCCTTCGCGAAAGCTAAAAAAAATCTGCAGTAAATCGCCCCGTTCCTTTGCATGTAGCCACCATGGAAGGAATGGCAACTTAGGCTCTTACCTTCACTTAGTAGGAGCCCTACTTGAACATTTATTGCGGAGAAATTTAGACATGCTGACGGTCGCCGACATTATGACCCAAACGGTGCGAATAGTAGATCGCACTCACACTGTAGCTGACGCGATCGTGCAAATGCAGACTCACGAATTACGCTCTCTAATTGTCGAGCGTTCTTCGGAGTCAATGCCATACGGTATTTTGACTGAGCAAGATATTGTTTATAAGGTAATGGCCAGGGGACTCGATCCCGCTCGAGTACGCGTGCAGGATGTGATGCGCCAAACCTGTATCTTTTTGGAGCCGCATCTACCCCTCAAAGAAGCCGCACTCATCATGGCCGATTCAGCAGTCCATCGGGCGCCGGTCGTGCAAGACGGTGAGCTGCTCGGCATCGTTTCGGTCAATGACTTAGTCACGAAAGGCTACGCGATGGCCAGTGCCCTGACTTAGGATTTGCCGTGACACTGCTTGAACTTTTTGCCGCTGCCACACCAGCAAGGCTCGTTGCGCTTTGGCTCTAGGGGCGATAGCTGATCGCCATCGACATACAGCCATCGACCCTTCTGCTTTTTGAACCGCGATCGCTCATGCAGCTGTCCCACGCTCCCAGCCTGATAAATCGCCACAAACTCGACGACACCCGTTTCATCCTCAGGCTGTCCGTGTTCTGTGCTGATTACCGTTAACCCTAGCCAGGTCGTATTTTGAATGCTTTTGCTTAGGCTAGCGCGATCGCCCAAGCTCCGCTGAGAGGGGTGATGGGTGGCAATTAGGTGATCAACATGCCCCTTGCAGTAAGCGGTGTAGCGCGATCGCATCAGGGCTTCGGCAGTGGGTGCGATCGCGCTACCTTGCAGATAGGGTTCACAGCAGTCCACAAACGTACGTTGACTGCCGCAAGGACAGAGGAACGACTTATAACCATAGTGATAGAGGGAGGACTTAGCCATTATGAGAAGATCCAGATGTCTGGAAAAAAGAGTAACGTGTCTTTTGAAATTCTTTGACAGAGAATCCCAGAACATGAAGACTGAACCCTCATCGAGATGATTAACAGGAGGGTTTTTCCTCAAAAGCGAGAAACGTTAGAGAAGATCTCGTTAACTAAAGCATACTCACTGGAATAGGTGCGGATTTGTGGAAATAATCACGCTGGATAGGAACCTATGCAAACTGTATTGTCTGCCGGATTAAGCCTAATCACTGTAATTGCGATGCCCATTGTCGCTCAAGCTCAAAGCCCCTATGAGCTTTTCATTCAGGGTGCGGCTTACTATGGTGCCGGGAACTATGTACAGGCCGAAGAGACCTTGCAGCAGGCTCTACAAGCAGACGTTGACGGCAACCATACCTTTGCCATTTATCACTACTTGGCAAATGCGCTGCGGGAACAGGGACGTTACGAAGAAGCAGAGGTGGCTTATCAAGCGGCTTTGAATGATAATTCTGACGGTGATACTCATTTCTACACTGATTTCGGCATCAATTTGGCTGCACAGGAACGACATGAAGAGGCAGAGGCGGCTTTTCGCCAAGCTCTGAGTCTTGAAGCTCCCCTCACAGCAGGACTAAGTTATCCAGCTCTCAGCACTGATGGAGCCTATGCCCTCGCCCATCTTCATTTGGGAACGGCGCTATACAACCAAGGACGCTATCCAGAAGCGGAATTAGCTTATCGCGATTCCATCCGTCTCAATCCTGAGGATGTGAGGTCCTACATTTATCTAGGAAGTGTGTTGTTCCATCAGGATCAAGAAGCGGAAGCAGAAGCCACCTTTCAAGCAGTCCGGAATTCGTACCCTGATAACGCCAGAATCTACATCATTCTGGGAGATATCTACCAATTTCATGGCTACGTTGAGGAGGCGATCGCTCACTACCAGCAAGCCCTATCCCTCGATCCTCAAAATGCTGAGGCACAAGACAAATTGACGGAGGCTGAAAGTCTGCAGCTGCAACCAGGCAGTATCGAGTAATTTGACCAGTCACCAACACCTTACTCCCTCTCAGGATTCTTATCGTCCTGTTAAGGCAGACTTATTTGGCGGTCAGGAGCCCCTTAGAACAGCGTTACATCATGGAACTCAAGATGATGAGTTAACCCAACGCCCCAAAGGAGTTCAAGTCATGCCAAATTTTGCTATTGCGTTAACCACCCTGGCTGCCACAGTTGCGATCGCCCCCTATGCCTATGCCGTGCCCAATGTTGAAGACGTCCATCAAACCAAGTTTGACCAAAATGCTCTCAGTGCTGAGCAGCTACAGGGCCTCAGTAACGCTCAAGCAGAGAGCGAGATTTCAACCACCAGTCCGTCTACTGTTGTTTCCCCGGCAACAAGCAACTTCAATGATGCTCAGCGCAATAACTTGAATGATGCGGCTGAAATCTTCAACCAACTACCGTCAGAGAATACAGCCAGTGATCCGGCATTAGAGGTCATTATTCTCAGCCTCTAATATTAGTCCTCTTTTTTGCAGTCGCATATCCGCCCCAAGTAGAAAGTAATCCCTCAAACCGAAGTCAGAATCCCAAGCCTTAACAATTTGTGGATTCTGACTTCTTTTCTTATGGGGATGGCTCAGCGTAAGCACTGCCGGTACGAAATCACTCAATGGTTGCTCAAATATCGCTCTTACAGCAAGCCAACCAAGTGTAGTGGCCCATGTCCACTCATCAGTTCTATCAGTAGCGCAAAGAAGCCGACCATAGCCAGTCGTCCATTCCATACTTCGGCAACGGGCGTAAGGCCCCACGCAGAGCGCTCCTGAGGGTAAATCTTAACGGGCTTATCAGGTTCGACCACATCAGAAAATAGGCGCCGAGGAGACTGTAAGGCATCACCCACCATCGCCGCCATGTCATTGATGAAGCCGGCATGTGTATTAAGCGCCGGCACTCTCCGAAAGATTTCAATTCCTGCCTCGTCGGCGATTTCGCGGTACTCCATATCAATTTCTTGGAGTGTCTCGATATGCTCGGAGACAAAGCTGATAGGAACGACCACCAATTCCTTGACACCTTCTTGAGCAAGCTCTTCGATCGCCTCTTCAGTGTAAGGCTGCAGCCACTCAATCGGCCCTACTCGACTCTGATAGGCCAGCGTATGCCTGTTAGGACGCCCCAGCGCCTGCATGATGAGGTCTACGCAGTGCTCAATCTCCCGTTGATAAGGATCGCCGGCCTCTTCCACATAGCTCACGGGCACCCCATGAGCACTAAAGAAAATATGACCCGCATCAGGATTAGGTAATTGATTCAGTTCAGTGGCGATTAACTCAGCCATTGCCCGAACGTAACCTGGGCGCGCATACCAGGAAGGGATGACGGTGTAGCGGATGCGATTGAGCGAGGGATCTTCCTTCCACAGTTTCTCTAGGAGGCGGAAGCTAGAGCCACTGGTGCTGATGGAATATTGAGGATATAGAGGTAGGACAACGAGTTCTTCGATGCGATCGCGCTTAATACGAGCGATCGCCTCCTCGGTAAAGGGATACCAATAGCGCATCCCAATGTACACCTCAGCTGGGTTGCCGGCCTCTTCCAGACTCTGCTTTAGGGCATCGGCTTGCTGCTCAGTGATACGCCGCAGGGGGGAGCCACCGCCAATCTCGCTATAGTTCTGTTGCGACTGCTTGGCCCGACTATTTGAAATTAACCATGCCAAGGGTTTCTGCAGCCAGGGCACCGGCAGACGAATAATCTCTGGGTCAGAGAATAAGTTGAACAGAAAGGGACGGACGTCCTCTAGCTGCTCGGGTCCACCTAAATTCAGCAACAATACCCCTACACGGCCCATAGCGGTTGCAATCCTACACTTCTTAAAGTCTTAATGATTATCGTAACAATTGATTTCACTGGCGGACACATCCGACACAAAAAAGAGGCCAGAAGTGCCGATCCTCATCCATTCGTTCCAAACACCCGTTGGGTTCTTTATTCTAAACCAGTGATGTCACTCTTATGGAATGCTCTACTCCCATGGGCGATACCTCTCTCATACAGCGCGATCCCAAAGCCGTTTCTTGACCACGGCTAGCGATTACATTAGGCGACCCGGCTGGCATTGGTCCTGAGGTTGTCCTGAAGGCGATCGCTAATCCCGGCTTGCGTCAGGCTGCTGACCTGACCCTAGTAGGCAATGCCCACGTGCTCGAAAGTCTGCGGGCTCAAGTTCGGGATTGGGCGTTGCCAATGCCCTTGTCGGCTGACCTGCCCTTGCTGACAACTCCAGAAGACATTATTGAACTAGACGTCACCTCAGGGCAACCCAGTCGTGTTACCGGAAAAGCCAGTTTTCGATGGCTGGAAACGGCCATTGCAGGAGCAATGGCCTGCTGTATGCCAAACTGACTTGGCGATAGGAGCTGTTACAACCGCATCAAAGTCACCGGCCATTGCTCC
>JBCBJE010000137.1:0-9180 GCA_038523735.1 Cyanobacteria bacterium J06626_18
GGAAGAAGCGAAAATCCTGACTCTGATACTGAGCAAGAGTTTAAATTTAAAGCCTTAAGCTCTCCGGACATTACTATAAATTGGCAGCCGCCAATTCTTTTGAGTCAGGCTGATACACTAGAGAAAGGCAAAGCTGGTATTTATATTCTTGAGAAACAGACAAGGAAAGGTCACTGGACTCCTTACTATGGCGGGCGAGCGAGTGTCACAAAGCGCGGGAAGCGCGAGAATAGTTTGCGTACGCGCCTCATAAAGCATCGAAGAAACATGAAAAGGGTTCCAGGCAATAGCGCTAGATCTCATCGAGTTAGAATAGGCATTGTCGAGCGCGCCTCAGACAAAAAACTTGAACTCGCAGAACGTTTCCTTATAAGAACACTCGCATATCGAAGTAGAAAGTATAAATATGATCCATCGGAGTTGCTTAAAGCCAATCCTCGTCACTACATTACAAATAAACCTCGTCACATTACCAATGATCAAAGCTTTAAGCCATTTGAATTTGGCGGACAAGTTTCGATTACATTGAAAGGCTCTGTCCCTGGATATTTGACTAAAACCCTAAACAGCATTATTCGCGCCAATAGAAGTCGGCATCGCGCAAAATTTTCAGATCAAATCTCTCGTCGTCCAAAGAATATCTATTCTTTCAAGAAAGGTACTCAGTACGAGGCAGAGGACAACTCTGCGACTGAGGCGTCGTCCTCTAGAAAGAGCTGGTTAGCGAACAAGGCACGGCAAGCTATCTTAATTGCAGCGCTTTCAGCACGGTTACTAGGCCACGATCCACATCATCCAGGAAGCGGAAGATCTGCAAGACAACCCAGCATTGAGTATAGGCTTGAAGAGCGCAAAGAGCGGAGGAAAAAAGGTAGGCAACATGAGTTGGAGTGGGAGGCGGAGCCTGAACCAACAACTCATCAGAAGCACGATTTTGATTCCCAGCTTGAGGATTTAGGTTATGCAGCGGCGGCGGCGCAAACTGAAGCTGAGGCAGAAGCTCTGGTGGGGGCCATGGTGCCATTGGCGGCGCAGTTGATTCCTCGGGTGAAGCCACTGATGATGGCAAGCTCTCCGGCAATTCTGGCTGGTTTGGGTGCAGCGACTAAGCTACTGCACCGCAACCCCAAAACCCGTCCCCTCCTGCGGACGATGCCAACAGTTCTGCATCATACGGCGGCGGTGCTGAATCGAGACAGAATCAATGGGCGGCGACCGACCCCGAAACGGGTGGTGAAGGTGTTGGCGGATCAGGCTGCAAAGGTAATTGCCAGTCCCGACGAAACGCGCCGGGCTTTGCAACATGCACAGGAGATGAGTCACCATCATTAAACGCAAAAAGGGACTGCTTGCTGGATGCAAACAGCCCCTTCTTCAAACTTGGCTTGAGCTTATACGGCAGAACCTACGCCAGCATAAGCACCATAGAAAAATAGACCGACGACAACTAGCACACCTGTGCCAGCGACAGTTGCCACGATCCACAGAGGAATTCGACCATTCTTAAACATTCAAGTGCCTCCTAACTCAAACAACTTGCAACACAGCACAATTTACATGGGTATTTGGGGGTTGGGTTTCCTAGTGTCAACCCAACTTACGCGCAAAACACTAACTGGTATTTAGGGTTGGGTTTCCTAGTGTCAACCCAACCTACGCGTAAAAATAGACGTGGAAATTTTATCCGTCAGTTTGGACCTGACAGTCAGCTCTTCTAGTTGAAGAAGTAGCTAGAGAACAGCAGACCCAGGACGAAAACAAGCAGCAGTCCTAGGTAGAGAGATGTCCGGTTCAGTTCGACCGGCTGGCGGTTGGGGTTTTGATTACGGTCCACAGAAAGACTCCTATCGCTGAATAAACTGCATAGCCGCGATCGCTCCCAGGAAGAAAACCGATGGAACGGCCAGAGTGTGAACTGCTAGCCACCGGACGGTAAAAATGGGATAAACCGTGGGTTGGTTGGGGGTATTTGTCATGTCATTCACCAATCAATTCAAAAACGCCGATTCAATCAATCAATCAAAGTATTGATAGCTTGAACCGCTATTGGTTCAAAAACTCTTCAATTTGCTGCTTTGCCTCATAACGATCAGAGACAATGGGCAGCTCCATTTGATTACTTTGGTAATACTCATTGGGACGTGGAGTGCCGAATGCATCGTACGCCAGCCCGGTCTGCACGAACAACCAGCCAGCGATAAACAAAGCTGGAATCGTGATGCTGTGAATTACCCAGTAGCGAATGCTAGTGATAATGTCGCCAAATGGGCGTTCGCCGGTATCGCCTGCCATATCAACCTCTTATGAAACGCTTACTTAATCCTAATATCAAAATGATACGAAACGTAGGAAACCCTCACAAGTTAAGTATCCCATGACCACGATCGCTAGTCGAATTTCACCTAAGCAGCCTGTTCAGGCGCGTAGCGCAAAAGATAGCCTCGCTGCCCCAGTACAAATCCTTGGCCTGGATTATTGAAGATAATACGGTAGAGATTTGAAGGCACATCCCCTACCTGAGTGTCCTTGTACCAGGAGGTACCGCCATCGGGACTATACAGCAGGTTGCCACTACCGCCCGTTACCCACATCTCGTCGGGCGTACGATAAGCTGCATCCAGGAGTCCCCAGCTGGTGGTAAATTCGGGATTAATGGGATCTTGCCAATCCTCGTCTTTGCCCGTAGGCGAGAACTGAATTTGGCCCCCCCGCTCAATTACCCAGAGCCCACCAGCCTTGTCAAAACCAATATTTTGCAGGCGACGGGAACTGTGACGGTTGTAGGGTTGCCACTCCAATTCACCCGGTTGCCAGGTGGAATAGAAATTACCCCGTGAAGAAACTGCCGCGTAGTTGCCACTCACATCGCGGGTCATGTTCCGCACCACACCAACGGCTCCCAAAACCAAACCTTTCCAGTTCTTACCAGCATCTTTGGTGCGGTAGATAGCGCCGACATCGGTTGCTAGCTCTGCCTCGCTGGGTCCAAGCGCGGTAATGAGGAAGGGACTACCAGGTAGCTTCTCACTAAGTGCTACCCGTTCCCAGGTCTGACCTCCATCTTGAGTATGTAGTAAAACGCTAGGCTGTCCCGCAACCCAGCCCTCTTCATCGGCAAAGCTCACCGAGGTAAAAGTAACTTGCTCAGCATCCAGGTCCAACGTCCGCTGATTCCAAGTTGCGCCCCCATCAGTAGTCTCCATCAGGGTATTGCGGTTGCCCACCAACCAGCCGTGGTTAGCATCATCGGTGAATGCGACGTCTGAGAAGGTGGCCTCTGTATCCAGATGAATCACCTGCCAGGGATTATTGTCTAGCGTTGGCAAAAAGGCATTGCCACAACCGAAGGACAGAAAGGCGATCGCTGCAATCGCCACGAGCTTTCTCAGATGACTTAATAAACCACGCATTACCAAAATCGATGCCACAAACACAACAATAAAATTTACCGCACTGGGTAGCTTAAACTATCTGCCAAAACACTAGCGGAGACCATAGAGACTTAGGAAAAAAGCCACAGCCAGCGCGAGTGAACCAAAAATCAGCACGCTTTTTTGACCCGGTGTGAGCGTGTTAACACCAAACCCATAGTTCAGGTTTTCCTTGAAACCAGAGGGGGAGCCTACCGGGCCAATATTGCTGAACTGCTTTTTCGGCGCGCCGCAGACCGGGCAGCGCCAATTAATCGCCAGATCCTCGAAGGCAGTTCCTGCCGGAACTTTGTTGCGATCGTCGCCCTTCACGGGCTCGTAAGTGTAGCCGCAGGCACGACACTCAAATTGATCCATTTCTTGAGGCGTTAAAGGCTTAGCAGCTTCCTCTTCTGAGACTGCTATCGCTTCATCTACCGGTGGATTAGGCTCAGTGGTCATAAGTCCTTCCCTGGGTTGCTCCACACATACCTCTGCCTTAAAAGGTTGGTCAAAAGCCTCCCAGGCAGAGAATTTCCGAGAAAATGATATGATTGTTACTAATTATTACATAGATTGCTTCACACCCTATCCCTTCCATAATTTATGTCACTGCTCCAAAGGTTCTTACAGCCAGGGGATGCCTGCATTTCCAAGAAATGTAAACTAATATAGTCATTGGCACTGGCACAACGCATGTGTACGTAAGCGAGGATACGTAGTGTTTGTCTTAAGCGGATACGAATACTTCTTGGTATTTCTTCTTCTGTGTAGTTCGGTCCCCATATTGGCGCTGGGAATTGCTAGCCTACTCCGACCTAAACGTCAGGGTGTGGCGCGGAAAACAACCTACGAGTCAGGTATGGAACCTATTGGTGGCGCTTGGATTCAGTTCAACATTCGCTACTACATGTTTGCACTGGTCTTTGTCATCTTCGACGTTGAGACCGTCTTTCTCTATCCCTGGGCGGTTGCGTTCAGCCAATTAGGCCTCCTAGCCTTCGTAGAAGCCTTGATTTTTATCGCAATCCTCGTGATCGGTCTAGTGTACGCATGGCGTAAAGGAGCCTTGGAATGGTCATGAAATCTGACGCGGGCAGTCCCGTACTAGCCCCCGATGAGCAGTTAGCAAATCCTGTAGGGGTTCCCACAGTCACCCAGGATTTGTCGGAGAATGTGATTCTGACAACAGTGGATGATTTGTACAACTGGACTCGATTGTCCAGCTTGTTCCCACTTTTGTATGGCACTGCTTGTTGCTTTATTGAGTTTGCGGCCCTCATCGGTTCGCGGTTCGACTTCGACCGATTTGGCCTCTTGCCTCGTGCCAGTCCTCGGCAGGCCGACTTGATCATCACGGCTGGAACCGTCACCATGAAGATGGCCCCCGCGTTGGTGCGCTTGTACGAGCAAATGCCTGACCCGAAGTACGTCATCGCTATGGGTGCCTGCACCATTACCGGCGGCATGTTCAGTATGGATTCGCCAACGGCAGTGCGTGGTGTGGATAAGCTGATTCCCGTTGATGTTTACATCCCCGGCTGTCCGCCTCGGCCAGAGGCAATCTTCGACGCCATCATCAAACTGAGGAAGAAGATCGCCACTGAATCAATTACCGATCAGGCAACCTTCGATCAAACGCATCGGTATTATCAGGTAGCGCACAAGATGAAGCCGGTATCGCCCATCCTAACGGGGCAATACTTACAGTCAGCAACGCGCAACGCGCCGCCGAAGGAACTGATGCAATCGATGGGCATGCCCGTGCCGTCGGCGCTAGAAGAAGCCGCAACACAGGAGGAAGTGAATGGCTGAAGACCAAGCCGCACCTCAGGGAACCGAAGCCGAGGCGACTGATGAAAGCTCCCTTGTGGAAGCTGGAGAGGTTTCCAAATGGCTGACTGAAAATGGATTCGGTCACGAGTCCCTAGCTCCTGACCATTTGGGCACGGAAGTGATCCAAGTGGACCCACAGTTCCTTATTCCCGTGGCAACAGCGCTGTACGCCTATGGGTTCAACTACCTGCAATGCCAGGGTGCTTATGACGAGGGTCCGGGCAAGCAGCTAGTCAGCTTCTATCACCTGACCAAAGTCGCAGACAATGCCGATCGCCCTGAAGAGTTACGGCTGAAGGTGTTCTTACCTAGAAAAAGCCCGAAGGTTCCGTCAGTTTACTGGATCTGGAAGGCAGCGGACTGGCAGGAGCGCGAGAGCTACGACATGTATGGTATCGATTACGAGGGACATCCCAACCTGAAGCGGCTACTGATGCCGGAGGATTGGGTGGGTTGGCCACTTCGTAAGGACTACGTCTCACCGGATTTCTACGAGCTGCAGGACGCCTACTAAGGTAGATAGTAAGTTCTTTCATAGAATGAATCCCCCAGCCTCTTAAGAGGCTGGGGGATTCATTTGGCAAGCGGGACGGGTTGGGAAACTCCCTCCGTTAGCGCCTCGACTAAACGCTCTCAATCAATGTGAAGTCTAGGGCCAGCGTATCCAGCAAATCACCATTGAGGTTGTTCTTCGAGAAGAAGTCCAATTCAATGGTGTTGTCACCAGTTGGGATATTGCCACCCCGCAGATTGCCATGCCCGTTGTCACCAAAGAGTGCATAGGGCTCAGCATTCTCGCGGCGCGTTGTTTCACCGTTGTTGAGGTCCAAGAAGACACTCTCAACTTGGCCAAAGAGGATATCCTCAGGCGCAACCGATACAGAAATCGTCAGGCTCTGATCCGGGGTTACCGCAATGATATCGCCGTCCTCAATGGTTTCAATCAAGGTATCGGTAGCGGCATCAAAGAGACCCACCGTAACCAGATTCCCCACAACGGGGTCCCGATCAACCGTAAAGTCAATCGTCACTTCATCCAGTTGCTCACCCCGTAGCCCTCTATCCTCAAAAACTGTCAGCGTCAGGCTATTCTCTGTCAACAGATCAAAATCACCACCGAAGAAGTCGCCTTGATTATCATCACCGAAGAGGGCATACGGTTCAATATTCTCCTGTCCGATTTCATCCCCATTATTGAAATCCAACTGGACGCTACCCACTTCACCGAAGAGGGGACTCGCTTCAGGAATGAAGGCTGCCAGCGTCAGATTACGACCTTCTACCAGGCTGTCATCGATAACAGAACCATCCACCAGAGGTGTGATGACTGCATCGGTATCAGCATCAATGAGGACAACCTCAAACGGTGCCACGGCGACATCGGGCAGCACGGTGTCGTCGCGGAAGTTGAGGTTCTGAATCCGCTCGTCGAGGTTACGTCCCGTATCCGCTTCATCAAAGGGCGTTTCGAGGAAGTTGTCGAACAGGAACTCAGCTAGTGCGTCCTGCTCGGTGCCATCATCCGCGAAGATAGCATCGCCGGTTTGCACGCCTTCTTCCTGCAGCGCTACCGGATTAATCCGAGCTAGCACTGCAGGGTCCGCCACCTCACCGACTGCAGGGTCGGTGTTGGTGTTGGGGAAGGGATAGCCGTCGCCGCCGCTAACAAAGGCGCCGTTGTCATCAAAACGAGGCGCCGCCAAGAAGTCCAGCGTCACGATACGGAATGCTTCCGTCGCATCGCCCACCAGCTCACCATCGCGCACTAGCTCAGCCACCAGATTGTCATTCTCGTCGAAGATACCGGCGCTGAGGATGCGATCGCCGACCGCCAAATCCGGGTCATAGGAGAACTTGACGCCCGCAATTTGAGGGAAGCGTCCACTGACATCGGGCAGGGCACTGACGCCATGCTCCAGCACCGCCACCAGCTCTGCTTTCGTCAAGGTCAACAGCGTCAGGCCATTGTTGAAAGCCAGCGTAGTCTGAATGTCATTCTGGCTGATGCCGCCCTCAGGTTTAACCACATTGCCATCACCATCGATGACCGCTTCGTTGGGCAGACGCTCCGGCTCCGTACCGCCGGGGGGCACCACTGTTTGACCAATGGAAGCGCGAATGCCGCCGCCGTTCTTGATTGAGAGCACAACAGTCGGATCTTCAGCTTGAGCTTCCACCAGGTTGGCATCAGCCGTCAGGTTGCCCAGGTTGGTTTCCTGCGTCCGCACGCCATCGGGGTCTTCCGAACTGTCAGTACCCGAGCGATTGCCGTTGAGGAACACGTCGGCAATACCGAAGACATTGCCTTCCGTTGCGATGATCTGCGCTTCGATGGCATCGACAATCTGCTGAATCTCGGGGTCTACCAAGTTCTCAGCATTGAGATCCGCCACACCCTGGTCATCGGTTGCGTAGGCACCGGAGACCGTTTCGTCATAGCTTGCGGGGATGATGTTGCCCTGAGCATCAAAGTCGAGCACCAAACGACCCACGTACTTGTAGCTGCCGTCGGTGTTGACGACTGCGGTCTGTGTGCCACCGGCGTTGGTGATGAACTCAGGGTACTGACCTTGAACACTGTCGCCATCACGCGGTCGGTCATTGGCATCAAACAAACGCGTATTGGAACCACCTGCGACGATGATGTCGACGTTCTCCAATCGCTCGGCCAGCGCTCGCTCGATGCTGAGCTGCTGTTGGTGTGCCAACAGCACAATCTTGTTCAGCGTTGGGTCGGCTGCCAGCAGCGCATCCACCTCAGTTTGAATTGTCACAGCGAGGGCATCCAATTGCTCGGGCGTCGGGTTGGCGTCAAACGGGCTGGGCGAGATACCCACATCGCCAGGATTAGAGATGCTGCCAAGTGTCGGGGTGACCGCACCGACGACACCGATGTTCTCGCCGTTAACGTCAATAACCACCGAAGAGGTGACCGTGTTGGCCTGAGGAGCCTGACCACCTTCGACTTCTAGCGGAGCCAGATTGGCGTCGCTGGAGAAGTCCAAATTCGTCGCTAAGTAGGGGAAGTCAGCCCCGGTGAAGTCAGTCCCGAGAATTTCGCCCGGCGCGGAGCCGTCGATGAGACCCGCTAATTCAGCGGTGCCAAAGTCGAATTCGTGGTTGCCTAAAGCGATCGCCTGGAAGCCCAGCTCATTTTGAATCTGAATATCCGCAATGCCACCGGAGCCGAAAACAGGACCGGAAGCATCATAAAAGAGACCCGGAATAAAGGCGTCGCCGGAGGAGAGCTTCAGCGTATTATCAGCCATACCGTCGTCGCCTAGGTCTTGCGCTTCCAACGCATTGAGAACTGCGGAGAAGCGCGGCGCGTCCTGAACCGCCAGCGCACCAGCTTCTTGGTCAGCGGCATGCAGCAGCTCCAGCGTGAACGTAGTAGGGGGAACGTCGCCCAGATCCAGGCTAGCGACGATGGGGTCGTGGTCCGAAGCGCGCTGGGGCGTTTCCGTGAACTCCGCATTGACGTGAACCACGTCCACCTCGGCTCCGGCTTGGAGGCTGTCGCTCACCAGAATGTGATCCAAGGACTGCGAATTACCCTGGAAGATGAAGGTATAGCGCTCGTCTTCAGGCAGGGTGTTCGTCAGATTGTTGAGTCCGGCATCGGTCTCTAGCTCTGTCACCGGGGAGACAAACTCGAACTCGTTGAGGTCACCCAAGACCACTACGTTGGCACCGCTGTCGTTAGCCAGAATGCCAGACACGAAGTCCTGTACCGCGTTAGATTGGGCCTGCCGCTCGTCCAGCGAACCATTGACCGTCACGTCTTCCTGACGGGCTTCAAAAGGCTGCTCTAAACCGACAATGGGAGCACTGCCGCCCTTGGAGGAGAAGTGGTTGTTGACGATGGTGACCGTCTCGCCATTAAAGGTGAAGTCCGCAATCAGCGGCAGACGCGCACCTTGAAAAGCTTCAC
>JBCBJE010000138.1:0-9115 GCA_038523735.1 Cyanobacteria bacterium J06626_18
ATCTCATTGCTGCCAGTACGTGAGCTGATTTGGGTTCCGCATGCAACGAAGTCAGATCCGAGGGTTTTCCGTTCAACAGGAAACTTGGCTCAAATCAAGCAAAGAACCATCGGATCTGGACGCACCTCAAAACAGGTCGAGGTCTGTGACCGCGCCACGGCTGCTAGTGGAGACGAGCTTGGCGTACTTGCCTAGAATGCCACGGGAGTAATTGGGCTGACGGGGAGTCCAGGCGGCACGGCGTTGAGCGAGTTCCTCATCTGCAACATTGAGCTCCAGGAGATTTTGGTCGGCGTCGATAGTGATAGAGTCGCCTTCTTGCACTAGCGCGATCGCACCCCCCACCGCAGCCTCAGGCGCAACGTGACCCACCACCATACCGTAGGTACCACCCGAGAAGCGCCCGTCTGTAATTAGGCCCACAGAATCGCCCAATCCAGCACCGATGATGGCAGACGTTGGGGCCAGCATCTCGCGCATGCCAGGACCACCCTTTGGGCCTTCGTAGCGCACGACCACCACATCGCCCGCCACGATCTGCTTATCCAGGATGGCGCGTAAACATTCTTCCTCGGACTCAAACACACGGGCAGGTCCGGTAATTTGGCGCTTCTTGATGCCGGTGAGCTTGGCGACTGCGCCTTCAGACGCCAGGTTGCCTTTGAGGATGCCCAAGTGTCCCTGGGGGTACATGGGTTGGTCGAAGGGACGAATCACGTCTTGGTCGGCAGACGGGGTTACCGGAATATCGGCCAGCAATTCTTCAAGAGTTTGGCCGGTGATGGTCAAAGCATCGCCGTGTAGCAACCCTTGGCTGAGCAGCATCTTCATGACTTGCGGAATACCGCCAGCCTGATGCAAGTTCGTGGCTACATATTGACCCGAGGGCTTGAGGTCGCAGATAACCGGCACGCGCTGACGGATTGTCTCGAAGTCGTCAATGGTGAGGTCAACCCCGATCGCATTGGCAATAGCCAACAAATGCAGCACCGAATTCGTCGAGCCGCCCACGGCCATGATGACCGAGATACCGTTCTCAAACGCCTTACGGGTCAAAATCTGACTGGGCAGAATCTGCTTCCGAATGGCCTCGACTAGGGCAAAGGCAGACTTCTCGGCACTGTCGGCTTTCTCGGCATCCTCAGCCGCCATCGTAGAGGAATACATCAGACTCATGCCCATCGCTTCAAACGCTGAAGACATTGTGTTCGCTGTATACATGCCGCCACAAGATCCGGCTCCCGGACAGGCGTTGCGTTCCACGGCCATCAGCTCGTCTTCACTGATTTTGCCAGCACTGTACTCACCGACGGCTTCAAAGGCACTGACAACTGTAAGGTCTTTGCCGTCGTGGTGTCCCGGCTTGATCGTACCGCCATAGACGAAGATGGCAGGAATGTTCATGCGGGCGATCGCAATCATCGCGCCGGGCATGTTTTTGTCGCAGCCACCGACTGCCAGCACCCCATCCATACTCTGACCATTGCCGACCGTCTCAATCGAATCCGCAATGACCTCACGGGATACGAGGGAATACTTCATCCCTTCGGTGCCCATTGAGATACCGTCGCTGATAGTGATAGTGCCAAACAGTTGAGGCATACCACCCGCTTGTCGAACGCCCGCCTCAGCCCGTTTTGCCAAGGTATCTAGCCCCATATTGCAGGGCGTAATGGTGCTAAACCCGTTGGCAACTCCGACAATAGGCTTAGAAAAATCATCATCGCCAAACCCGACAGCCCTCAACATCGAGCGGTTCGGAGAGCGCTGGACGCCCTGAGTGACAGCTTGGCTTCTGCGGTTATCCGACATGGTTGTGTCTGTGTCTTCTCAACGTTCTGTCCAATCCTATCGAATCTGGGGACGGGATACATCGAACGCCTCAATCGAACATCAAGATAGGGTCTGTTGTGGATTAACGAGGAGAGGGGGAAAGGGGAAAGGGGAACAGGAAATGGGGGGAGAGGGCGATGGCGGAGGAGGGTCAACGGGATGGTTGGGTCTGTTTTGCGGCGCTGAGGGAGGCGCGATGCTTTGATGATGTGAATAACTATGAAGCCCCAAACTATTTGGGGTCATGTTCACCCTTAACCTTACGGAAAGGCTTAGAACAAACTTTAGGCAATCGCATGGGGTTGCTGAGGCGTTGAGGCAAGATCTGGAGCCGTTCCAGATGTGTTTTAGTACATGGACTGGGCGATCGCTCATCAAGCAAATTCGGGCAATCTACAAATGAACATAGTTCAGCGGGCATTAATCGTGGGCATACAATCGACAAGCCTCCTAGCAACCAGGCAACGTCTGCTTAAACTCGCGTTAATATGGCCTAGCCGCGTATGCCCTGGGGCAAAGGCAGATTGACATCCTATCGTCACAGCAGCCTCACAACAATATTGTGCAGTTTTAGGCTTGAACGTCGGCCAATGCCGAAATAACCAGCAAGTAGTGAGAACTCCTCAAGGGTCGAATGTATGGATGCTAATGAACTAACTGCGCGCTATGCCTCGGGGGAGCGAGACTTCCGAGGAGCGGACCTCAAAGACATAGACCTTAGTAATGAAAATCTCAGAGAAATTAATCTTCGGCAAGCCATTTTGAGCGGGGCAAATCTCTCAGGCACAAATCTAGAAGGGGCCAATCTTCGGGAAGCTCGGTTAGTGAAGAGCATTCTAAGAGACGCTCAGATGAGTCTAGTTAACCTCATTGGGGCTGATTTGACAGCAGCTAACCTGACCAATGCAGACTTAGCAGAGGCGGGCATTCGGGGAGCCAATCTAACTGAAGCAGTCTTGGAGAATGCCAGTTTTCAAAGTGCGAATCTCAACGAAGCCATATTAGACAAGGCATTATTGAAGCAAGCAAATTTGTCAGAGGCGGCCCTTAATCGTTGTCACCTAGTAGAAGCCGACCTGACTCAGGCCAAGCTAGAAGGGGCCAGTCTTGCCAACGCAATTCTGACAGGGGCGACGCTAGCCGGTGCTCGCATGGCCGCGGCTTTCCTAAGCGGAGCCAACTTGGACAACGCTGATTTGCGAGGTGTCGACCTGAGTCGGGCCAAGCTGCAAGGCTGCACATTGGTGAATGCCTACTTAACCCAGGGTAATTTGCGGGGGGCCAACCTGAGTTGGAGTTCGCTGCGCGGGGCCGAGTTGCGGGGAGCAACCCTCTATCGAGCCAAGCTGTGCTGGTCCAACCTGACAGGAGCTGTGCTCTCCGAAGCAGTCATGATTAACGCCAATATGGAGTACACCAATCTCCGTAATGCTGATCTCACAGGCACTATTCTGCCGGATGGGGTGACTCACGATTAGCGGATGGGTCAAGCGTGGGTTGATTGATTGTGGATTGGTTGATTAACGCTTTGGCTTGGAGGGAAGCTGCCCGATGCAGTATGGGCGATCGCGGTAAGTAAGCTGATAGATCAAGCGGACTAATGGGCAGATGGGCGATCGCATCCTTCTGGAGGGCCGCGACCCGATACCGAGCATCGATAAGTTCAAGATGAAGCAGAGAAGCCAAACTCTTCAGCGTCGGGGTCAAACGACGATTCAGCATTTCACCGCTCGAAAGCCAGTGGTTGATGCTTTTAGGTAGACGTTCGCTATAACGAATCGGCAATACCGCGGTCGAAAAGAGCCGAGCATAGTCTGAACTCAGAAAAGGCTCATACTGCTGGGCGACATCGGTTTGCTGCATAACAAAACTCAACACCACACCATTTAGGTACTGCCGTAGGCGCAGCGTTTCTGCTTCAGGCAGCTCTGGCATGAAAGGAACCTGAGTCAGCGCCGGATTAATGTTCTGGGGATCGCCCACACTCAAATGGGTCCCCCCAATCACCGCAACCAATGCTCGGGGTCCCGCGAGCTGACTAAAGGGCCGTAATTGCTGATCAGATACGGCTGCGATGTTGTCGCCAGTACTGGTTAAGAAGAGGGTCGGCACCCGGACTTGGCGCAGCCCCGTCGCGCCAAAAATCCTCCCAGCGGGTGGATTCATCACGACTAGTTGCGTGATGCGGTCATCGGCTAGTTTGTCTACCGAAGCGAGCTGGGTATCGGTCGCTGCACACTGGAGCCAATCAGCAGGAGACGATGCCCCAACTTCTAACCCGGCACAAAAATTCTCCAGCGCCAGGGGGTCCAGCTTGCCACCTGCTAGCACCAGTCCTGTGTAGCCCCCCAGAGAATGGCCAATCAAAGTGACGTCTTCCAGGTTTAGCCGTCCTTGAAGAAAGAAGGATGTTTCGTTGAGGTCTTCCAGGCGATCCAAGACAAAGCTGACATCCCGTGGACGCTCGACAAATTCCTGGGCTGGCAACAAAGAGCCATCTTCCTTCACCAAGGCATCCACGTTACTGCCGGGATGTTCCAAAGCAATCACGGTCAGCCCATGTGACGCGAGATGATCCGCAAGATACGCCAGGAAGCGCCGATCCGCTCCAAACCCGTGGGATAAAACGATCAGGGGACCCTGGGGGTCATCTGACCAATACAAATCGACGGGAATGACCCGATCGCGCTTCTGATCCCGGAAGGAAACAGACCACCGCTCAACACGGCTATCCCCAGATGCAGACGGATCAAACTGCTCGGATAGAGAAAATGCAAAATCAGCATCCAGTTCGTGGTGTAAGACCTTGCTGAGAGCAGTTTGTTCGAGATGCGAAAGCCCCAGCTGCGACACTAGACGCAGAAGTTTGGGTCCTTGCAAGGTGAGTTTCTCCTGAGGCAGTGCTCTCAGGACACTAATCACCGTTACACCCGACTCAGTTGCCGCTGCCGTTTGCATGGCTTTTTGCACATCTTCGGGAGTCAGGCCAGGTGCCACCTCAGACAACAGATCAAGCATCGGACGACCATTGCTGGACGCCGTCAGATCTTGAATCGCGCGATCGCGGATAGCCGGTTCAATGCTGAGATGATTCTTGAGAGCAGCCTGCACGGTTGGCGTCAGCAACGGACGATACATCTCCAAAGCAGTCGATATCTCGCCCGTTTGCGAGAACGCCTCGAGGTCGCTGACCTGGACCGTCTTTTCGAGCGGACCGAGCTCCAAAATAACTTGCTCTACCGCCTGAACCGGAGACACGCTCAGAAAGCAAGCCACCCCCCCGAGCATCCCTAGCCCCAAGCGATGGCAGTAACGAGCCACAAACTGTTGTGAAATAGACAAAAAACGTCGGTGCATCGAAGCAAACGAAACGAGATGACGGGACGATCGCCAAATTCCTTCTAGCAGTTCACCTAATCTAATAGACAAACCTCAACTTTGAGGGGTTACCAAACGTCAAGATTTATTGCCTATTTTTAAGTGAATGCCTAGTTGGCTGACCGTTTGCAGACACCCTAAAGTTCCCCCCGCAGGTAAGAACGTGATCAATGACACACTTCATCATTTAAAGCCAGATTCCCGGAGATCTCACGCCTTAGCTTCTAAGAAAAGCTGTAATTACCTGAGTGGATTGCCCCTGCCTGTCGAGGCGGGTGGAAGTTTATATCGAATACAGTTGATGTTTTAGACTTTGTTGCGCTTCGGTTATCCTTCGTAAAGGAAATCCACCCTATTGCAGATTGAGCCTTCTGTACAGGGAATCCTTATGCTGATAGTAAGGATGTTGGCTACTGTATGCCCATCTACCGGCTCACCACCATGCCAGAAAATTCTTTGTCTAATTCTGATAAAGGTGACTTTTTGAATCCTCGCAGCGCCTACTGGGGAGAAGTCACTCTGCCCAATGTGACCTTTAATGCAAATCTACAGGAGTTTGCTAACCGAGTCGCGCTGATTTGCAATCTAGAGACTGGCGGCAAAATTTCCCCAGATGAAGCCTATGACCAGATTCGAGCACTTTGGAAACAGCTCAAAGCTTCCAAGAAAAATATTCTAGACACGCCTTTACCAGAAATCTCCCCAGAAGATCTGGACGATCTCTAATTACTCAGGCGCTTTCGAGGCAGCATTTCTAGACAATCTGCTAGTGTAAGTCTGAGCTGATGGGGTTCGGTCAAGATGAAGAAAACGCTAACTGCATTGGTGACCGCTGCAATCTGTATGGGTGGCCTCGCCTCGTTACAGCTACCACGCTTGCGATCGCAGCTGACCGACATTGAATCCAATCCTGAGCTTGCCCAAGAAGCAGAATCCTCGCAGCGCGATCGCCTACAGCTTTGGCAAACCATGCCTACTCTGGGCTTCGATAACTTAGTCGCCGATTGGGCCTTTCTGGGCTTTTTACAGTACTTCGGTAATTCGGAAGCGCGTCAGATTACGGGTTATACCGTATCCCCTGAGTTCTTCGAAGTTATCGTCACCCATGATCCTTATTTCCGTCTGCCTTATCGATTTCTGTCATCGTCCGTTACGCTCTTTGCTGCCCAGCCTGATGCAACTACCCGTTTGTTAGAGCAGGGGTTATCCCATATGACACCCACCTTTCCAGAAGACTCTTTCTGGTTATGGCGCTACAAGGCTGTCGATGAACTCCTTTTTCTAGGCGATACTGAAGCAGCGATCAATTCTTTCGAGAAAAGTGCCGAATGGGCTGCACAGTCCCCCGTTGAAGATGCCGATTCCTACGTTAATAGCGCTGAGCGAACTGCCAATTTTTTGCGGCAGGATCCGGACAGCCGTCAGGTTCAGGCTAATTCGTGGATGATGGTGTGGGCAAATGCTATTAACGAGAATGTGCGGCAATTTGCCCAAGGTCAAATTGAGGCACTGGGCTATCAGGTCACTCGGGAAGGTAGCAGCCTCCAGCTTCAGGACACGGTATCTGCCCCTGCCGACGAATCTCCGGCTCCGTCGCAAGAAGCAGCCGCAGACCCCGCAGCATCCCCCCAACCGACTCAGCAGGAAGCGACAGATTCGGCCCAACCCTCAGCCGACGAGTCGGCAGTGCCAGAAACCGAAGCAACGCCCCAATCGCCAGAAACGGGCTCTTCTCCTGAGGAAGAAGATAGTGACTCTGCCCCAACTTCAGAAAACGCTCCTACCGAGGCGACACCATGAGCTCAGCAGGCTGACGGGGATCACCTGATAGCGATACATCGCGCTGATTGCTGTCCAAATGACGCAGAATTTTGTAGATAATCTCGACTTGGTCAATTTCGCCAATCTGAGCAGCCAAATCCGCGATCGCGATTGGCTTATTGGCTGAATGTACCGCTTGGACCACCTGCGACTGCAACTTCAGAATCACAGCTGCTGCCTTTTTACCCGCTTCGACCCCAGGCTGGTGATACGCATTAATATTTACCAAATCCGCGTAAAAGCCTACTGCCCGCTCATAGAGGGCGATGAGGGCGCCAACCGTACGCGGCGTCACCTCAGGTACGGTAATAGTGATTGAGCCACGTTGGTTCTCAAACAGGGCCTGTCGCGTTCCCATCAAGAAGCCGGATAAGAAATCGCCCGAAGTTGCTTCATCTGCAACTGCAATAGAAGCTCCTTCACGATCTTTCAGAACCTCAATAAACGTGACAAAGAAGTTATTGATCCCTTCCCGCAACTGCTGTACATAAGCATGTTGATCCGTTGATCCTTTATTCCCGTAAACCGCAATGCCCTGATTAACAACATTGCCATCCAAATCTTTCTCTTTGCCCAGAGACTCCATCACCAGCTGCTGTAGATAACGGCTGAAAAGATAGAGACTGTCTTTGTAGGGCAACAACACCATGTCTTTGTCGCCGTGTCCGTTGCCAACGTAGTACCAGCTCATTGCTAACAGGGCTGCAGGATTTTGCTTCAGGTCATGTCCGCGGGTGGCCTCATCCATGACCTTTGCCCCGTCAAGAATGGCATGGATATCGATCCCTTCCAGCGCCGCCGGGAGCAACCCCACAGAAGATAGCTCTGAAGTCCGACCGCCGACCCAGTTATGCATGGGAAAGATATCCAACCAGCCCTCGTCTTGGGCAACTTTTTCGAGCTTGCTCTGACTCCCCGTAACCGCAACAGCTTGTTTAGCGAAGTTCAGCCCCATCTGAGTAAACCGGGTTTTGACCTCCACCATGCCGTTACGAGTCTCGGGGGTACCCCCCGATTTAGAAGTCACGATTACCAACGTTGTTGCTAGCTGGTTGCCCAAGCGATTCAATATGCGATCAATGCCAGCCGGGTCAGTATTGTCAATAAAGTGTGCCTTAAGGGTGGGGAAATCAGCCGTTAAGGCTTCTGAGACGAATTGTGGCCCCAAAGCCGAACCCCCAATGCCAATACAAAGCAGGTCTGTAAATTTCTCTTGCCCCGGTGGGTACAGCGCCCCAGTATGAATCTGTTGGGTAAATGTCTTGACCCGCTGAATCGTGTCCAGAATGTCTTGCTTTAGTTCCTCAGACGGTGCCCGTTCTGGATCACGCAGCCAGTAATGGCCCACCATACGGTCTTCATCGGGGTTTGCGATCGCGCCTTTCTCCAGCGCCTCCATGTTCTTGAATGCTTTGGCAAATCGTGGCTGCATTTGCTCAATAAACAGATCATCAAAGCGTATGCGACTAACGTCCAGATACAAACCGAGACCCTCATGGTAATAAAGCCAGTCCTGATAACGTTGCCAAAGTAGGATCGCGTCCATGATGAAGTTTCCTCTGGAAAATGCTTTCGTCTTATGTATGCGAGTTCAGTTTAGGCAATCCTGATAAGACGTTGGAAGATCCCTAATGAGGGCTTTAGGAATTCACCCTTCCACCCCACTACCCTATCCCCTGATCCCCTGGTCTGATAGACTGTGAGACTGAGATCGCTTCGGTCAAACCCACGAGAAATCAGCAGTTTTGGAGGATATGCCCCGTGGAAAGTACTCTAGGTTTAGAGATTATTGAAGTCGTCGAGAAAGCGGCGATCGCATCGGCGCGCTGGATGGGTAAAGGCGACAAAAACACTGCTGACGAGGTGGCGGTGGAAGCGATGCGCGAGCGTATGAACGAAATTTATATGCGTGGTCGCATCGTCATTGGTGAGGGTGAGCGTGACGATGCTCCTATGCTTTATATCGGTGAAGAAGTGGGCATTTGTACTCGCCCCGATGCCAAAGAATATTGCAACCCAGACGAGCTGGTTGAGATTGATATCGCTGTTGATCCTTGTGAAGGCACAGAGGTTCGTGCCTTCA
>JBCBJE010000139.1:0-9112 GCA_038523735.1 Cyanobacteria bacterium J06626_18
CTTGCCTAGTTCGGCCTCCTACCTCTTTGGATAGATAGAAAACTCATCCTCAGGAGTGAAACTTCACATAGTGACCTCCAAACGGTAGCCAAATTGTCAAATCTTTTTTACATTTTTCAATATGTTCTACAGAAGTTTGCGGAAAGGTTCTCCAGTCGATGGAAGAGCTTCTAGATATCTGGTGATACTTTCGCCTTGATGTCTTCGCAAATGTCGTTCCTCAAGTTGGTGTGCTTATGAGTGACCCTATGCAACTCTCTTTGGAGCAACAGTTCAATCTGCGCTCCTTTGAAACACAAGTCCAAAAGATGAGCCGGGAGCAAGCCCAGGATTTTCTGATCAAGCTCTACGGACAGATGATGATGCGTGAGACGATGTACAAAAAGTTTCTCAAGCATGAGTGGGGTCTCTAGACGCCTCTGCTGAGCAACGCCATCGTGTCACGAAGCATGAGGAAGCGACCTCCTTCTCTTGCTGAATTCAGGCAGAATTGAGCTGGGGATGTCGGGGCGTTACCTTTATTTTTTATTAAATTTGAATTTTAAGAAGTCAAATCATAGAGATATGCCTTGCTACGTAGCCTTCTATCTGTGAGAAGAGGTTTGCTGGAGTCCCGCAAATGCATCATGATAGGGACGCTGAGCTAGATGGAATGGCTGGCCGATTATGTTTCAGCGAGCGCTTATTTGCACGGATTTTACCGATGGTCTATATCGGTTGGGGTATGTTGTTCCGGGGCTGGTTGAAGGGGGACTTAGCGATATTACCTTTTTTCACAACGTCGCTGTTCCTACCGAGCGAAGCGTCCCCAAGGTTGATCAAGAAGGAATTGAGTCTGCGCGTCAACGCTTTCAGGAGATCATCCGCGATGTTCCTGAAGGGGCCAATGTCAACATCATTGCCGAGTGTGGTCGCCCGACGGACAATATTCTTAAGCAAATAAAAGTGACATCGGCAGATGTTGTTTTTCTGGGAACACCCACCCGTAGTGTTCTATCAGAGAAGCTCTTTGGTAGTACAACTATGGGGTTAGTTGAGCGGACGCCTGTTCCCATGATGATTCTGCGTCCTCAATTAGCATCCATCTATACCACTGAAGAACTAACTATCCGGTGTCGAAATCTGTTTCGGTACTGGCTGATTCCCTACGACGGCACGGAAGGATCTGACCGCTTTATAAAAAGCCTCCGAACCCATTTTCGGACGTTTCCTCCCCCCCCCGAACACAAATACTTGCTGCTGTGGGTCATTGATGACAGTATCCGTCGTGAGCTTAGAGGCGATAATCCCATGCAGGATGCTGAGGAACGCCTCCAAAAAACAGCCGGTATGCTTCGTGAGCTGGATGTTACGGTGGAAACGATCGTTAAAGAAGGCGACCCGTTAAACGAAATTTTAATGACCGCTGAGCAGTACAACATTAGTGCGATCGCTACTGCATCCCGTGGTATTGGCGGCTTTATGCGCTGGTCTGTCCCCAGCCTCACCCGCGATATCCTTCGCCAGAGCTGGCATCCGGTTTTGTATTTTCCCAGAGTGGAAGAGTAGAATTACAACTCTCAATCCATATAAATCGCTTCCAACTGCTGCAAAATCTTCTCTTTCATACCATTGTTGAGTTCGGACCTCAGCATGTTTTTACTTGCAGTAGAGCTACCGATAGAGGGAACGGTACGGGCTGTCAGAACCCACTCCTGCAGCATCTTTTGTTGAGGCAGTGAGATGTTACAGGCGACGACATGGCCACAGCGTTGAGGCGTTTCTCTAGCAAAAAAGAGGACTTTGTATGACCCGGTTTTACCCAGAAGAAACGCCATTTCCTGACCGGCTTGGGTCTTCAAATCGAGGTAGCAAGGTAGCCAACGGGGGCCGTGCTGAGCGTTGTACAAAACTGTGAGCCATAGCGCCATGGGATGCGGTGACATGGTGCAGATGAAATTGTTGTAGCGGGTTCCCGCGATGCGCTTGTCAATTTCCGCTTGGGGCAGCATCACCCACAGCGTCGGTAAGGATCGAGTCCTGGTTTTGAGGATATGAGAAAAGACAATTTCAGCGATAGGCTTATTCGAAGGCCAAACCGACTTATAGCAAACATCACCGCCCGTTGTGTGCTCGAGGGCAGTCTCCTTGGCCGGTTTGGGGATGACAGGAACGCGAGAAAGCGTTGTCCCAATTCGCTGACCAATGCGAAACCCTGATCCGAAGCGTTGTTCTAGAGGTGCTAATGCTTGCAGGATGTTATCCACCGACTGGGGGCGATTTTTAGGGTTTTTCTCCAGGCAGCTCATTACCAGTTCCTGCAGGAGTTCAGGAACCTGAGTTTGAGGATGGATCGCTCTGAATGTCTGAGGTTTGGTGAGGTGGTGGGCTTTGTACCACCCTCCAAATGTGTGGCTGGAGGCTCGCAAGGGCAATGTCCCTGTCAACATTTGGAACATAAGGATGCCCAAGCTGTAGAGGTCAGAACGATTGTCCAGTTCCTTGCCCTCCATCTGTTCGGGTGAAGCATAGGCCAATGTCCCCATAAAGGAGCTGGTTTGTTCACTGTCGGTTTGCATCAGCTTGGCAATACCGAAGTCGAGGATTTTGGCGAGTTCTCCCAGCGTTGCATCCTGCGTGATGAGAATATTACTGGGTTTAATATCGCGATGAATGATGGGGATGGGTTTGTCGTAGCCTCTTACGCGAATCCCTTCGTGGGCCGATTTAAGTCCTAAGCAGATTTGGCGACCAAGCCCTAAGAATCGAGGGATCGGCAGCGGTCGTTGGTTGATAATGGTGCTCAGGCTTGATCCCTGAAGGTATTCCATGACGTAGAAGGGAACGCCATCGGAGTTGACGCCGTAGTCAGTCACTCGCACCACATGGATACTTTTTTGACCAAGCTGAGCACAGGTAGTGGCTTCCTGGACAAAGCGATCGCGCATCTTATCGGTCAGTAACGTCTGGGACAAAAATTTGACCGCCACCATGACCCCACCGAGCAAGGTATCTTCAGCGCGGTAAACCTTCCCCATTGCTCCTTGGCCAAGTAGGTCGATTAGCTCATATCGGTTGGCGAGTTTTTGTCCGAGGTTGGAATCTGGCATTGTAAGGTTCACGGAGCAGACAGGAATTCTAGGGAATACCCCTTGGCGTTGTCTAAAATTCAGTCCATCAGCGTTGAGTGGCGAGGCCACTGAGTGACTGCTCGCTCTAGCAGCATTGATAGCGACCCCAAGTACTCGATAAAGATGCGCTCCTAATAATTGGTCATCGCCACGCTATAACTAAAGTATGGGCCACAGGCAGGCTGAAGTAACCGTATTCTATCGATCTCTTCAAGTTAGCGTCAGCAAATGGCTAGGTAGTTGCTGCCAAATTGCCTGCCAAATTAAGCGACCTAGACTGAAAAGAAGACAGCACCCACTGTAAAGATACCCAGTTTTCACGGAGAGTCTATATTTGGCGCTCTAGCGTTGCCTCAATCGCCGTTGTTAGATAATGCCCTGCCATAATGCCGCTAGAAAGGTGATAGCGACCGTGGTTGAGTCGGTACAGAGTTTCAAACCCAGTGCGACGCTGGCGATCGCCTAAACACCAATACCTCTGCACGACGGATTCGGGGGCAACCCACCCCTCGCCCTCGACTTTGCCCAATAAGCTGTGCTGCAAAACAAATGTATATTGCCGATCAGCACTGGTTAAGCGACCTTTGTACTGCAGCGAGATCTCTTCCTTATCAGAGCTTGGGAAGGTCATCTTCATGACCATCGTAAACCAGTCGTCCCGGCTCCAGGCAATCAAGATTCCACCCCGGACAGGCAACGGTAGCATATCACGTTCGAGCCAGTTTCCCTGCAGCTTCCAACGGCCAGGCTCAATTAAAAAAGTGTGCTCCACACATCGTTCCTTGAAACTGCACGTAACTCATGTTTGATTGCCCTAATGCCAGACCCTGGAAAATCGTCACAGGTCTATTGATCGACGGCGAGGGCTTGCCAATAGATAGAAGGCTGACTACAGACAACCATTGTGAGTCATGACTGCCCAAAAGTGTATGGGGCATCGCCTCTATTACACCATACGGAATTTTCCAGATATGCTTGCCATCTTTAAACTTGGTTCTACCTTTAGTCACACTTAAGCTGACATCGACGGAGGAGGATGAAGCTCACCTAATAAAACGGGCCGGCTTGCACCCGTAACGCTAGGTAGATTACCCGGAAATTGATGCTGTCGCCAGTATCCCAAGACAGCAAAGGCGACGGCTTCTTTAAGATCAACCGGGACCCCTGCATCAGCCGTTGTTTGAACCGAGACATCCGGCAAATGTAGACGTAGACGTTTCACTAGGTAGGGGTTGTAGCTGCCGCCACCACATAGAAGCACTTCATCGGGTAAGCGCGGTAGAAATTGATGGTAGCTTTGGGCGATCGACCTAGCTGTGAAGTCAGTCAGCGTCGCGAGAATATCCCCGGACGTGAGGCCATGATGTCTAGCATCCTCTAAACAGGCTTGCAGGAACGTTGTGCCAAACAGTTCACGGCCAGTGGACTTGGGGGGGGGGTGCTCAAAGTAAGGATGCTGTAGCCACTGCTTCACTAAAGCCGTAGCAGGTGTTCCTTGGGTGGCCCAAGCCCCATCTTTATCGTAGGTTTGTTTGCCGCCAGAAAAAATTTCTACGGCTAGATCGATCAAGCTATTACCAGGTCCTGTATCCCATCCCAGAATGGAAGGCGGTGTCTGGTGAGTCGCCGCATCCCAGGGGGGCAATAGCGCAACGTTGCCAATGCCGCCGATATTTTGAACACAGCGCCAGCGTTGAGGATGGCTGAGCAGAGCCAAATCAACTGGGGGCACAAGCGGAGCCCCTTCCCCCCCGGCAGCGATATCGGCCTGACGAAAGTTACTCACTGTGGCGCACTGAGTCAGCGTCGCAATTAAATCGCCGCGGCCTAACTGTAGGCTGAAGCCGAGGTTGGGGGGTGAGGTGGCAGTTGGAGCAGCCACAGGACGATGGAACACCGTTTGTCCATGGGAGGCAATGAGCTCAACGCGACCATGCTTATTCATTAATGTATTGGCAGTTTGGGCAAAGCAGTGCGCAATCGTGTCATCTAAATCAGCTAAATCTACCAGCGCGATCGAGGCTCCTGCACAGAGGTCCAAGAGCTGCTGACGCACTGCGGCAGGATAGGGCATTGTGTGTCCTGCAACGACTGTGACGGTTAAGTCATAGCCATCCCCCTCGATATCGGCGATCGCCGCATCAATACCGTCTGCTGATGTGCCACTGATCAAACCAATAATTCGCAAACCGCTAGTCCTCGTAAATGGGGAGGCAATCCAGGCCCCGGTTCGTACCAATCACTACCATGACGGCTCCTTTGCGTAAAACCGTAACCGGACTGGGGTTCACCTCAAATTTCTCTTCGGCCCCTGGTTTGCTAAGGGCCAACAAGGTGACGCCATACTTATTGCGGAGATTCAGCTCGGCGATGGTTTTCTGGTCAAACTCACTAGGGACACGGAGTTCAACAATACTATTGTCAGGATCTAGTTCAAAGCGGTCAAGGATGCCAGGGCGAGTAAGCGATCGCGCCAAGACACAGCCCATCGCATGCTCTGGAAACACGACATGATCGGCGCCTACCCGTTTCAGCAACTTCTCATGAATCTCAGAAGATGCTTTGGCCACCACATAGCCAGCCCCTAATTCTTTTGCGTTCAGCGTAGTGATTACGCTTTCTTCGATGTAGTTACCAATAGCGACAATCACCGTATCAAAGTCGGGAATGCCAGCTTCTTGCAAAGCTACTCGGCGAGTCGAATCTAGCTGGACTGTGTGGGCCGCAATGCCATCGGTGAGGGCTTGGTTCACTCGCTGCTCATTATTATCAATACCTAGAACTTCATATCCCAAACTATTCAGCGTCATACAGACGGCTCTGCCAAATCGGCCCAGCCCGATTACGGCAAATTGTCGGTTTTTCGTTCGTAAGGTACGAAAAAATCCTAGCGAAGCTAGATTCACAGCAGGTGCTCCTTTGCGTTAACCCAAGTCATTGCGACAAAATGTTAGCCTAGCCTAATAATCAGTTGGCTGGGAGAGCGTCGTGAACATCGAATTGGGTCGTGGCAAAAGTGCCCGTCGGGCATACGGAATTGATGAAATTGCGCTTGTACCAGGAACCCGGACACTCGATCCAAGCCTGGTAGATGCGAGCTGGCAAATCGGTGGTATTGAAAGGGAAATTCCGATCATCGCCAGTGCTATGGACGGTGTTATCGATGTAACGATGGCCGTTAAGTTATCGCAATTAGGTGCGTTAGGTGTCCTGAATTTGGATGGCATTCAGACCCGCTACGAAGATCCCAACCCGACTCTCGATCAGATTGCCTCAGTTGGCAAAGATGAGTTCGTAACGCTCATGCAGAAGCTCTATTCCGAACCCATTCAACCTGAGCTAATTCGCAAGCGGATTCAAGAAATCAAATCACAAGGGGGAATTGCAGCCGTTAGCGCTACTCCAGCCAGTGCAGCCAAATACGGCTCAACCATTGCCGACGCAGGCGCCGACCTGATGTTTGTGCAGGCAACGGTGGTTTCCACAGCGCACCTTTCCCCTGAATCAGTAACACCATTGGACCTAACTCAGTTCTGCAGTGAAATGCCCATTCCTGTTGCCTTGGGGAACTGTGTTACGTATGAAGTGGCTTTAAATCTAATGAAGTCAGGTGCTGCTGCTGTCCTTGTCGGGATTGGTCCCGGTGCCGCCTGCACTTCGCGGGGGGTCTTAGGCGTAGGCGTGCCCCAAGCGACAGCTGTATCCGACTGCGCCGCAGCTCGCGATGACTACCACAAAGAAACTGGGCGGTATGTTTCAGTCATTGCGGATGGTGGACTAGTGACTGGCGGCGACATCTGCAAATGTCTGGCTTCCGGCGCTGATGGCGTCATGATTGGCTCTCCCTTTGCACGGGCTCAGGAAGCACCCGGACGCGGTTTCCATTGGGGGATGGCGACCCCTAGTCCAGTGTTACCTCGAGGCACCCGTATTCGGGTTGGCACCACCGGCACCCTAGAACAGATTCTGCGGGGACCTGCTCAGCTGGATGATGGTACCCACAACTTTTTGGGAGCCATCCAAACCAGTATGGGTACCCTGGGCGCGAAGAATCTCAAAGAAATGCAGCAGGTAGATGTGGTTATTGCGCCGTCTTTGTTGACTGAAGGCAAGGTTTACCAGAAGGCACAGCAGTTGGGCATGGGCAAGTAGTTGTCAGTTGTTGTTGGTGATTGGGTGATTGTGATTGCCGCGTAGCTTGCCTTTAAGGTGGTACGACAGCGAGGAGAAGAGGGAAAAGAGAAAAGTCATTTACTTTTTCTTAATATTCCTGGCAACTTGCTTATCCTTGAATCCTTTGTCCTGTCGGTCTTTTCAAATCTTTACGCGACGTGACAACGGCAAAGAAGCATGAATTGACAAGTTCTGGAGTGGCGGAATCTTGACCGTCACAACTACAATGGAGCCATAGCGGAGACGAAAGTTTCCGTTCACTCCTCACACCACACTCCGCTCGGGGCTTTTAGCTCCGGGCGGTTCCTCTTTTGGGGAGTCGAGCGTCTGCAAGGGGTCTTCGGCTCACGGATGCGGGTTGTCCAGATGCGCTTGGGCCGTGAGGTGATTGAACTGACACAGTACCTGACGCCCCAAGGAAGACCCACCCCGATTGATTCTCGTAGCAACGACCTCTGGTCCCAGCACATCGCGATCGTTGTCAGCGACATGGATGCGGCCTATGAACGGCTGCGCGAATTTGATGTGCAGCATGTTTCAACCGCGCCTCAGCGCCTGCCAGACTACATTCCAGCCGCTGCTGGTATCGAAGCGTTTTACTTTCAAGATCCCGATGGACACAACTTGGAAATAATTTTCTTCTCAGAAGGTAAAGGAAACCCGCGCTGGCAAGATAGTGGGAGCGCATTATTTCTCGGCATTGACCACACGGCGATCGGGATTGCCGATACCGCAACCAGTCTGGGCTTTTACCGTGATTTGTGGGGCTTAGAGGTCGCTGGCGAAAGTTTCAATTACGGTCCTGAACAAGAGCATCTCAACAACGTATTTGGGGCTCGCTTGCATATCAGCGGCTTGACGGCAGGTGCGGGCATCGGCGTCGAGTTTTTAGAGTATCTCTCGCCACCAACCGGACGCCCCTACCCAACTGATTCGCAAGCAAATGACCTTTGGCATTGGGACATCACGATGGTGGTAGACGACGCCACCGCCGCTGCAGAGCGACTCCAGCAAGCAGGCGTTCCCTTCATTTCTGCCGGCGTTATTGAACTGCCCGACGCATCACTGGGATTTCAAACCGGCTTTTTAGTCCGCGACCCCGATGGCCACGCCATCCGCATCATCGAACCGTAAGCACTTACAGATCCCCCCTCTCCCCTCTTGCCCCCTCAACAGACCTTAACCATTTGGCTTGACTGGCAGCCAGGGCAACCACGGCGAAGATGTCAAAGCGTACTGCCTCAACATGCTCACCATTTCCCGTGGGAAAATTCAGTCTACGAAGATATGGCGACGAAGTTCTTTTGGGGAATGTACTACCAGCAACCACATTGCCCACTATGGGGCCTGCCTCTATGCCTTCCACTGCGGTGATTTGGCACCACAGTATCGCTGAGGTCTTGGTTGTTGGCGACGTCAGGATTGAAGTTTCCTCCTGCGGCGATAGGGAGGGAAAGCCAAATCACAACGGCAATAAAAATTGCACCAATAATAGAAGACCGTTTCATCGCATCCTCCTCAATTGGTTGAGTATTTATACAGTGATCCTAGCTCTCTGAGCTCTAGCCAACCGCGTCCATTACAGTTTTTGACATCTCTGTTGCCTTGGCTTGGCCTGGGTGCACGCCTTGCGGCTTTGCCATGCTTTACCGGGTCCAGAGGTCATAAATTGCCAGCACAATTTCCACCACAATCAGAATGACAATGTACCACTCCACTCGATGGCTACTGTTACGCTGCAGAATGCCTAGCGAGGTCTCCACAGTTTTAGAAATCAGCGTCAGCTTTTGTTCTAGAGTAACCAGTCGCTCGCGCAGCTCGTATTCATC
>JBCBJE010000140.1:0-9082 GCA_038523735.1 Cyanobacteria bacterium J06626_18
CTTCTCAGAAGCGGGTCAGTTCCTAACCCTAGCTCCTTCTGAACCAGGACGAAAACAATTCTACGAAAATACACTTGCGGAATTTGGTACGTTCTATACCGGCTGAATTCGGTGGCTTGTCCGGGTTTTACGCCGACCAGCCGTAGAGGGAATTAGCGCAGGGTCAGGGCTGTCTGACTGCTGACAGATGCCTCCCTGCGACGGTAGTCATGGGAACTTTTAGGCCAGAGCCGACATCCAAATACCAACCAGCACAGACGTTCCGATGTGCTGCATCAGGTGGACTAACAGAGTTCCAGATTTTGACTCCTGGCTTCTATCGTGGCAAAGGCTAATGGTTGCTCAACAGGCAGAAAATGAAACCCGGCGATACAGTGAACACGTTGAAGAGCTGAATCTCCAGAAATATTGGCTAGTGCTGAAAAGACGCTGGATTCCGGCGTTTTTCGTCTTCAGTGCGACGATGGGTCTGGCAGTGTTTGCAGCGCTGTCTGAGACGGATGTTTATCGGGCTGAAAGCAAAGTATTGATTAAGCGCGATCGCGCCACTGCGCTGACGGGTCTCGACGAAGATTTAGGCGAAGTGGAACGGCTTTCGCGCGAACCACTAGAGACGCAGGCCGAGCTGGTGAAGTCCCTCCCGGTGATGGAGTCGACCATTCAGGCTCTGGATCTGAGGACCAATAGTGGCAATCTCATGGATCCGAGCGTGCTGCTCCGAAAAGTCAGCGCCAGCCCCGTGACAGGGACTGATCTTTTGGAGATTGGCTTTCAGTCTGAGGACCCGGAGGAAGCAGCAGCGGTCGTTAATCAAGTGGTCACAAGCTACCGCGAACAAAATATTGAAAGCAATCGAGCTGAAGCAGCCTCTGCCCGAGCCTTTATTGAAGAGCAGCTGCCGAATACGGAAAGGCAAGTGCAAGAGGTGGAAACCAAGTTGCGGGACTTCAAACAACGCAACAGCGTCATTGTTCTCGAAAGGGAAGCCTCAGAAGCCGTGTCGGTATTAGCTAATCTAGACCGCGACATGAATGATGTGGAGGCGGAGCTGGCCGATATTGAAGCCCAACTGGATGAACTTCAGGGACAGCTGGGCGTGAACGTACGGGAGGCGATCGCCCTCAGCTCGCTGAATCAATCGGCAGGGGTACAATCGGCGCTCGGGGATATGCAAGATGTACAGGCGGAGCTAGCTGACTTGCGATCGCGCTACACGGAAGAGCATCCCGAAGTAGAACTCAAGCGACGTCAGCTAGCCGAAGCCGAAACACTTCTGCGGGAACGTATTCAAGAAGTGTTGGGACAAGAACTCACCATTCCTATTGAAGAAGTGAATGTGGGACGTTTGCAGTTAGGTGAACTGCGTCAAAATCTGATTGCCAACCTGACGAATCTGGAAGTGGACCGAATTGGATTATCTAATCGTCAAGCTCAGCTAGAGGAAACGCGGGCTGGATATTTGCAGCAGTTAGACAACCTACCCGGCTTGGAAAAAATCCAACGTCAGCTCGAGCGGGAATTGCAAGCTGCCCAGACAACCTACGAAACGCTGCTGACCCAACTTCAAGAAATCCGGGTTGTCGAGAACCAAACGGTGGGGAACGTTCAAGTGGTTTCCCAGGCCGAGGTGCCCCGCAATCCCATGCGGTCTGATCGGCGATTGTATCTGGCAGCAGGCGGGTTAGCGGGAACTGTACTGGCGATCGCGACTGCCTATCTGCTGGATCTGCTGGACAATTCGGTCAAGTCGGTCAAAGAAATCAAAGAACTGTATGGCTACACGCTGCTGGGTGTCATTCCCATTATTAAAGGCAGCGGACCGCGTGAAGAAGAGATACCCGGTGAAGTTCCCTATCCGCGGTTAATGGTAGATCAGCCCAGCTTTATGGGGGCTCAAGAAGCGTACCAAATTTTGCAGGCTAACTTGAAGTTTCTGCAGTCGGATACTGAGCTGAAGACAGTAGTGGTGACCAGCGCTCTGACCTCCGAAGGAAAATCAGAAGTTGCCGTGAATTTGGCCGCAGCCTTGGCACAGGTCGGTCGCCGGGCGTTAGTCATCGACGCCGACATGCGCTTTCCTCGGCTGCACCATGCGTTGAGGGTTCTGAATGTGACCGGTCTCAGTCACGTCATTACAGGGCAAGCACCTGTGAAATCAGCTATTCAAACCGTCATGGATAATTTGGATGTGCTGACGGCTGGGGTCGTGCCGCCCAATCCCTTAGCGCTGCTGGATTCTAAACGTATGGAGTCGCTGCTGGAGGCGTTGTCGAAGCACTACGATATGGTCATTGTTGATGCGCCACCTTTGGTAGGCTACGCCGATGCTTCGATGCTGGGCAAGATGGCTGATGGCGTTCTGGTCGTCGCCCGTCCCGGCATGGTGGACTATGCCCAGGGCCGCGTTGCTAAAGAGACGCTAATCCAGTCGCGCCAGCAAGTACTGGGTGTCGTCGCAAATGCAGTCAATCCGGCAAATGAACCCGACGGCCATTTCTACTATCTGCGTCAGGAAGCAACCTATGGCCACGATCATTCGCGACGGTTGGCGACTGCAGCTGCAGCCAGAGAAGCAGATTAGTGAGTTGTGCTCAGTTGAAGGCGACCATATTTCAGTATCAGACGACACCAATTAAGATAAATTTATCTTCATGGAATAGCCGCCAACTATCAAGACACTGATTACTTCCCCAAAAGTCTTGCAAGCAGGCTACTCAGCTCTGTAACCTCATTGATGTGGATACTGGGTTGTTTTTATCGTTTCCCTAACAGTGTCCATAGCCTGAATCGTCATCTCCTTTTGTAGCAGCTAGTGAAAGCTGTCCGACTATTTACTTCTCAGAGAGAATTTCCGGATCTTCTGGGATGGGATTGAAGCAATTAATTGGGGATGCTGAAAGATGCGTAATTACAAACATATTCCATAGAAATGCCAGAATACCAATGAGGTTTTGGAACATTTTCTAAAGAGTTTAAGTCTTTATAGGTAGCAAAATTCCTGAGTTTTTGGAGAAATATTGCTCGGCATTTATGCGGTTCCCAAAGCGAGTTTTCAGGTGCTTAAATACCAACCTATTTCCCTTGAGATTAGATTTCATAGGGTTCTGACTTTTGGCTGTTTAACCGCACTGAATGCTGATATTTCTTGATGATTAAGGTCTCATATCAGCAACATTAAGCATTAGCAAGCTTTGGGGAGCGGGCTTTGATGGTCATCATGATCTCAGCCCCTTCTAACGCAGCCTTCTACGGGATAAGTGTAGTCAACTGGAGGTCGGAGTGCAGAGACGGTGTGACCGAAATCGTAAGCGCTCGAAGCGGCGAGCTATCTATTGCCCAATTCACGAGTGTCATCTCGACAGCGTAAGTCGCAAGTATCCTCTATTTGCCGACCGAGCGGGCCAGCTCCAACAACGAGGCGTGAATCGCAAGAAGGCATTGCTTGTGATCTCCAGCTACAACACAGTTCCCTTAACGGGAGAATGGCTTGAAGCTTTTTGGTGCGACCATTGTCAGGAAACGACTTGGTACCACGTGCAGAAAACGGGCGATCGCACCTACGCCATTCGTCCGGCTCCCGAAGAGCTTTGGCAGCAGGTTTACGGCGTTATTCAACCATCGGGCAACCCATCAGTTGGTGAGTTTACCCGACGGCAGTCGCGCATGGTCGGATTCAGCGGGGCTAAAGATTTTCGGTTTGTGCGTGGGTAACGACAGCTTGTAGGGGTGTTCTGTGCTAGCACTTACGGATGTGTGGAACGCTTTCACATGGACACTATTTGGCTGGCTGAGCAGTCCCAAGCTAGTGGTTCCTATCATTCTCAGCATAACGCTGTTGGTCTGGCTGATAAGGTTGCCCTCCCGAATCAAGCCTTTGCGGCTAACGCTTCCTATCCTCTTGGTTAGCTATTTAATGCTGTCAACGCCGCCAGTTGCCTCTTTGCTAATCGGCGGACTTACCCTGCCCTTGTCTAGCACGGATCAGCCGGTAGATACCGCCGTGGTTCTGAGTCGGGGTAATTATGTCAGCCGCTCGCCGTATATGCTAGCCGTTGATCTATGGCGAGCTCATCAAACATCTAAGATTTTTGTCACCGGTGAAGGCCATGCAGGCTCTATGGCCCGGTATTTGCAGCGTCATCAGCTGCCAGGAGGTATTTTGGATGGCACCGCCTGTTATCGAACGACATACGAAGAAGCCTCATCGGCAGCTGCTATCCTACACCCCCAAGCAGTGAGGCGCATTCTCGTCATTACCGACCCTCCTCACCTGCTGCGATCAGTTTTAACATTTCGAGCGCTTGGGTTTGAAGCGTTTCCCAAAGCTGTGCCCCTACGTCCCGATCTGCCCGCCCTCCAGCGGTCGTTCCTAGCTTTACGCGAATACTTGGGTTTGGTGAGCTACGCCGCCTTGGGCCGACTCTCAAAGGCAGCCACAAATCAATCAACAACGCAAGCGTGGCTAGCATCACGGCTATCGGAGTGCACCATCGAGTGGCTACATCGGTAGAAAGAATAGGAAGTGGTTTTTCAGGGTGGTCAGTGCCGTCTTTAATTCTCTGACCCTATGAAGATTTTGATTACTGGAATGGCTGGCTTTATTGGCCATGCCTTGGCACAGCACTTGCTCTCTGAGGGGGCTGTGGTTCACGGATTGGACAATCTGAATACCTACTATGATATCCGCCTCAAAAAAGCGCGCCTGGCAAACATTCAGCACCATCGGAACTGTTACTTCACACAGATGGATGTGTGCGATCGCGACAGCATCCTATCGCTATTTGAGACTCAACAGTTCGATTATGTTGTACATCTGGCAGCTCAAGCAGGGGTTCGCTACTCGCTAGAAAATCCGTTTGCCTACAGCGAGAGCAACCTAGCTGGTTTTCTCAATATCCTGGAAGGCTGTCGTCATTTTTCGCCCAAACATCTGGTTTTTGCTTCTTCCAGCTCAGTCTATGGTGCGAATCGCAAAGTCCCTTTTGCCACTTCGGACTTTGTTGATCATCCAGTGTCACTATACGCGGCTACCAAGAAAGCGAATGAGCTAATGGCTCATGCTTACAGTCACCTATATCAGGTACCCACCACCGGACTACGGTTCTTTACCGTGTATGGTCCTTGGGGCAGACCTGACATGGCTTACTTCAAGATTGTCGATGCGATCGCTCACAACCGTCCTATTGAGGTTTATAACAACGGCCAAATGCGGCGCGACTTTACTTACATCGATGACGTAATCGAAGGGATCGCGCGGGTCATGCATGCCCCGCCCAAGAGCTTAGAATCCCACGCTCAAACGGCTAGTAAAGCCACCTACAAAATCTATAACATCGGCAACAACCAACCGGTTGAACTTCTGCGGTTTATCGAGGTGATTGAATCAGCCATGGGCAAAAAAGCTCAGCTGATTATGAAACCAATGCAGCCGGGTGATGTCATGGAAACCTATGCCGATGTGAGTGAACTTAGCGAGGATGTAGGCTTTTCCCCCAGCACCTCCATCGAGACAGGCATCGCGCAATTTGTCTCTTGGTACCAAACATACACCCAAGCCGACGCCCTACAATCTTCCATTTGTGCCTGATGGCACTGCAGCAGCCCGTAGGATAAGCAAAACGAAGTGTGCCCGCCATACCCGTTACCCAAACAACCCGTAGGATGGCAAAACGAAGCGTGCCCATTACGACCCCATATCCAATCAAGATGGGCACGGGCAGTCACCCTTTGCCCATCCTACAGAGGGCAATCTGTCCCCCCTTCACTCGCGCCCCTTTGCCCCCTTACCCTATCCCCCCTACCCTTGACCCCTTTCTCTTTTCTCCTTCCACCTTACCTACGGAAAGTCCGTCTAGACGAGTAATCGAAGTCATTCAGTATGTCCTTTAAACCGCCCACTGTCGTCCGTAACGTACTCAAAGCATCTCGTTTTTGGCAAGAGAATCGCCTGATTTTGCGCGAGCTTAAGCATCGCCCCTGGCTAGCCCTTGCCGCGATCGCGTTTTCCCTAATGGCAGCCTTGATGGCAGGTATTGTCATCAGCCTCACAGGGGTGTTTTTACAAGGACTTGCCAACCCCGATGGCGCAACCATCGAAACGGGTGTCGAATGGTTTGATATCCGGGTTTTAGCCTCTCAAGCGCCGACTCAAGAGCGGATTCTGCGGCTGGCGGTCATGATTCTGTTAGTCATTTGGCTGCGGTCTATCCTCACATACTTGGGGTCGCTCTTCTCACGACTAACTACGGTGTACCTTGTCGATCGCCTCCGCCGGCAGATTTTTGAGCAGCTCCAGAGTTTTAATCTTAGTTACTACGCAGCTATCCGACCCGGCGAGATCATGAACACCCTCCGGGGTGAGGTAAACCAGGTTCAGCAAGCCTTTGGGGTGATATCCGTCTTTGTTGCCCAAGGGTCAACGCTGCTGGTTTTTGTCATGATGATGTTTCTCCTGTCATGGCAGTTAACGACCGCTTCGGTAATGATGTTTAGTCTGCTATCGGTGGGGATTGCTAATATCAACCGGCGGGTCCGCGAAGCCAGCTTCGCAGTCCCCACAGCTAACAAGCGGTTCACCTCCAACGCGCTGGAATTCGTCAACGGCATTCGCACCGTGCACGCTTCCGCTACTCACGATTTTGAGCGGCGACGGTATAACCAGTTCGTTCATGAGGTGGTGGATGCCTCGCTCAAGGTTGCCAAAGTTTCGATGGTGGTGCAGCCGCTGACTCAAGGGGTCTCTAGTTCGGCGCTGATCATCATGGTGGTAGTGGCCTCCAACTTTTTGATTGCAGGGGGACAACTGCAGACCGCTGGATTAATTACGTTCCTCCTCACCTTATCGCGGACATTACCACTGGTTTCGCGCTTAAGCGCGGCCATCACTAAATTCAATAGTTTGCAGGGAGCTCTGGTCAGCGTTAGTGAACTGCTCAGCCGCGCGGACAAGCCTTACTTCAAGGACGGCAAGCTAGCCTTCACGGGCCTCAAGCGTTCCATTGATTTTGCCTCGGTTGATTTTGGCTACAAGCCAAATGAGCCGGTACTGCACGATGTCACCCTAGCGATTAATCGAGGCGAAACGACAGCCTTGGTAGGTGCCTCTGGGGCCGGTAAAACCACGCTGGCTGACCTGATCCCCCGTTTCTATGACCCTACCCAGGGCAAGGTCTTGATTGACGGCGTTGATCTGCGCGAATTTGCCATCGATACCTTGCGTCGAGAGATGGCGATCGTCAGTCAGGATACGTTCATCTTCAATACATCTGCCAGAGAAAACATTGCCTACGGGCTGGATGAGGTGGACGATGCAGCCGTTAAAGAAGCAGCTCAGTTAGCCAACGCGCTGGAATTTATTCAGGAACTTCCTGAAGGGTTTGACACTCAATTAGGGAACCGGGGCGTGCGGTTATCTGGCGGTCAACGGCAGCGCATCGCGATCGCCCGTGCCCTGCTGCGGGGTCCCGAAATTCTCATCTTGGATGAAGCCACCAGCGCTCTAGATTCAGCGACCGAGCGTTTGATTCAAGAATCGCTGGATCGGCTCACGAAGGGGCGCACAGTGATTGCGATCGCCCACCGCCTATCAACCAATGTGGGGGCCGACAAGGTAGTGGTGTTAGAGCGCGGACGTATTGTTGAGCAGGGCAGCTATCAGGAGCTTTTAGACCAGCGCGGCGAGCTTTGGAAATATCACCAAATCCAGCACGAGCTAGGACACGCGAGTTAAACACAGGCGACCAGAATCCCCCCGACCGCACCTTTCTACCGCGAAGTCAGAATTCTTGACCCTCGATAAGGGAGTTACCTATGCGAATTGGCATTGTTGGCAATCCAGGCCGCTTTCACAACAGCTTTTCGATGTCTACGAAAGCGCTGTGGAAAGCCAATGATAATACTGGAAATTTAGCATTTCGCTATGCCGTGGCGAACCATATTGCGTCCGAAAAGGTCTTCCTTTCTTTGAATGCGGATCCTGACTTCGTGCGTGAGACTTGTGATTTACTAGTGTTTCCGTCAGCCAACGGCATTAATCCCAAAACAGAAAAGATTCACCCCCGCAGGGCCGACTTTATCGAAGCCGTCGATCTGCCTTGCGTAGTTGTTGGTTTGGGAGCCCAAGCCCCTAGCCTGGACCATGAGTTGCAGCTGAGCGACGGGACACAAAGATGGCTACATGCGATCGCGGATCGGAGTAATCTCATCGGCGTTCGCGGCGAATATACTGCTGACGTCTTGGCTCGTATCGGTATCAAAAACACCACAGTTTTAGGCTGTCCTTCGCTTTTGACCAATCCTAATCCGACTTTAGGCAAAACGATCGAACAGAAACTCCGCAAGGGCAATCCCAAAAATCTGGTCGTAACTGCTGGGATGCCGCGCAAAATGAATCTTCGACAAGTCGAGCGCCAGCTGTTCAGCTATTTGCGCCAGTATGAGGGCACCTACATCGTGCAAGCGCCTGAATATTTGGTGTCTTTTGCTCGCGAAGGCGAAGCCGTCATCTCAGAAGATAACCTAGAGACCCTCTATCGATATCTGCAACCCCGAACGGCCCGCTACTTCCAGTCCCGTACCAAATTCCTGACGTTTGCTAGAAGGCACTTCCGAGTTTTCTTCGATGCAAGTGCATGGATTGAGTTTCTATCTTCCTTTGATATGGCGATCGGAACCCGCATGCACGGCAATATGCTGTCCGTCCAGGCGGGCATTCCAGGAATCTGTATCTATCATGATTCCAGAACGCAAGAACTTTGCCGAGTAACTGCAATTCCTCACATATCCAAGCAAGCGTTTCTCGGGGCAAACAGGCTCCAGGAGGTGATTAAGAAAACCTCTTTTGATGGCAAAGCCTTTGATGAAAATAGAACTCGAATTGCTCGCAGCTACAAAGCTCTACTGACTAAGAGTGGAATTGAAGTTAACGAAGAGCTTGATTCTCTAACGATTGAATCGGCAACTCAAAGTAAGACTTTAAATGAGCAACCTTTGAACTCAATTCCATAATTTCTAACTTATAAGCCCCAAAAAATAGTGATTCTTTGACATCAAACAGCGAGATAAAATCTGATGAGAAGTGTCA
>JBCBJE010000141.1:0-9080 GCA_038523735.1 Cyanobacteria bacterium J06626_18
GCATCCAGCATGTCAACGAACTCACCGTTGGAGGCGTTGTAGCCCACGTTGAAGTCCTTCTCTTTAACTCGGGCACTAACAGCTCCCCTTAAGCGCATTGCTGAAAACGCCGGCCAAAACGGTGCTGTAATTGCTGAGCGAGTTAAAGAGAAGGACTTCAACGTGGGCTACAACGCCTCCAACGGTGAGTTCGTTGACATGCTGGATGCAGGCATTGTTGATCCTGCCAAGGTGACTCGTTCGGCTCTGCAAAACGCAGCTTCCATTGCGGGTATGGTTCTCACCACCGAGTGCATCGTGGTTGATAAGCCTGAGCCTAAGGAAGGTGCTGGCGCGGGTGCTGGCATGGGCGGTGACTTCGACTACTAACTGCGCGATCGTAGGTCGGATTGAGGCAACGAAATCCAACATTGCAACAATTTGGGACTGTTGGGTTTCGTCCCTCAACGCTAATCTACAAAGATTCAAAGCGCTGATCTCAGGAGAGGTTGGCGCTTTTCTATAGCATCCATAAACTTGCTATCTGAGCGGCTCAGAAGCAAATCGATAATATGGAGAAGTAACCCTAGTGTTATGAGGTTAGTCAAATGATGCGGTTCACTGTAGCAGCGTTACTAACAGCAGCATTCGTTTCGGGTTTTACACAGTTTGTTTCGGCAGATAGTGCAGAGGCTACCAGCGAGTCCTATCCGGTAGTAGCTCAGCTCGTTATGCGCGATCGCACCGTCACCATCACCTCTGCTCCCGAAGGCTATCTGTATGCCGTTGCCGATGAGGCTGGGAATTTGAGTGCGGATCTCACCGAAAGCCAAATGGCCGAACAGTATCCAGAACTGCTGGACGCTCTACGGCCTGCCGTAGCTGGGGAAGGCTCGACTTTGATGATGCTAGCTCCGGTTATGGAGTGAGAAAGAGTGAAAGGATGGAAGGGTGGAGGAGTCGGTGAGTTTAGGTGAGATAATCGGCTAACACTTCATCGGGATCGATGCCCATTTCGTGTAACCATTCGGCTAATCTTCCAGCACGCTGGCGCTTGGGTTCGGCACGTTGTTGTTCAGTTTCTAGCTGGGATTCGGCTTGGGCGGCTCGTTCGGCTCCGGTGGGGATGACTTGATCATTGCGATCGCACGATCACCCTTACATCTACTCGGGCATTTCAGCCAAACACCCCGAGGCTTGAAATTGCTGAGCAATATCAGGATGGTATTCCGCAAAACTCGATAATGCACACTTCACCTGTATTGGCAGTGGGAAAGACAACCATTCCTTCGTCGAGTGCGAACCATTCACCCAAAAAGGGAGCGATATCAGGATCAACTTCGCTCCAAGCATCGGCGAATGCATCACGTGCTTGACGTTCTTCGGCCGTGCGGCGGTCCAGATGGTAGCCCATTTCCATCATTTCTGGGAGGTCCTGCCGCATTTGTTCAATCAAGGCATCGATCTCAGCCTCTGTCGGATAGTGCTCGGATTGTGCCGAAACAGGAAACGCGGCAATTAAGACCACTATGAAGCTGAAGCGAGCGATGAGATGTATACGCATAACAGGTTGACAGGATTCAAGGATTAGCAACTACTTCACCCATCTGGCCCTCGATTCCTAGGAAACAGCTCCTGCAGCTGAGTTCTTATCCTGAGCCCCCAGCTTCACCTTCAACCGTTTAGAGTTAAAACAGACCGTAAGCGAGTGACGAGCGCCATGACTACAACTCCCAACCGCGTTCGCTGGACAACTGCCGACATTGCCCTTTTTCCGAATGACGGTAAGCGCTACGAAATCATTGATGGAGAACTGATTGTGACCCGAGCCCCAAGCTGGAGCCACCAAGAAGCTGCGGGTAGAATTTTCGCGGCTTTGGATACCTGGTGCCAAGCTAAGGGTGCAGGTCGAGCAGCGATGGGGCCTGGCATTGTCTTTACAGATGAAGACAACGTGATTCCAGATGTGGTTTGGGCTAGCAATGAGCGACTCAACCAACTATTGGATGACGCCGAACACCTGACAGGAGCACCTGAGCTAGTTGTAGAGGTACTGTCTCCAGGCGATCAAAATATTCAACGAGACTGCAAACTTAAGCTCAAACTTTACTCGCAACAAGGCGTCCAGGAATACTGGATTGTCAATAAAGATCTACGTCAGGTGCAGATATACCGTCGTGATAACGCTTTGCTAACCCTAGTTTCTACACTCCAAACGACTGACAATCTGACGTCACCGCTGCTACCTGATTTCTCGTATTCGCTCGATCGCGTGTTCGCTTGATTACCTAAAGGGAACGTGTCTTAGAAATTTTGGTAAGCAAGCTGCTGGCAGATAATAGTCCAGCTTCGGTGCCATCATTTCAGTGTTCGATCAAGACAGTATGCTTCTGGAAACGTTCACAGTGCCGGGAACTGCTTCTATATGCTCTGTTTCTGAGTGCCCCTGTGAAATATCCCCATGAACTATGGACGCTCTAGTCAACTAGAGACTCTAGACTCAAGGTGTAAGAGTCCTAGGGCGCTTTGAGCTATTTCTCATCGCGCTCAGCGAACATTGAGCCGGAGCCATGACCGAAATCAGTCGCCGCAAATTCTTAGCCTGGAGCATGGCAGGATCGGTTGCAGCCGTTTCCACTCGCTGTACTGGAAGCAACCTTCTGGGAAATCTATCTCCCGCTCCCTCTGTAGAATCGTCCCCTTCTGCCTATCGTAGTGTAGGGGGACTTTTAGAGCTTACTTTACAAGCCCGTCAAGAACGGATTGCTTTGGGTGGCAAAACTGCCAGCCTGTTGACCTATAACGGTCAAGTCCCTGGTCCCTGCCTAGAGGCGAAAGCGGGCGATACCGTTCGAATTCTGTTTGAGAATCAACTCGAGCAACCCACCAACCTGCATTTCCACGGCCTCCACATTCCGCCCACTGGGAATGCTGACAACGTCTTCCTGGTTGTCCCTTCGGGCGAAACTCAATCCTATGAGTTCACCATCCCTGAACAGCATCCAGGCGGACTATTTTGGTATCACCCGCACCATCATGGGTTAGTCGCCGAACAGGTATTTGGCGGACTTGTAGGACCACTTATTGTTCGAGGCGAGGTTGATGCAATTCCTGAAATTCAAGCTGCCCAGGAAGCAATTTTGATTCTGCAAGACTTTGACCTCAATCGTCGGGGCCAGCGCCGCGAACCGATGCCGCTATTGCGGCGTTTGGGACGAGAAGGCACTCTCATCACAATCAATGGTGGATCTACACCTGGCCTAACTATTCCTCGATCAGGGCTGCTGCGTTTGCGTCTCTTGAATGCTTCTCCCTCGAGAATCTACAGGCTCCGACTCGAAGACCATCCCTGGCATCTAATTGGCCTCGATGGGGGAACGCTTCCAGAACCCATTGAGTTGGAAGAAGATTTAATTTTGGCGCCGGGGGAACGGGCCGATATTGTGGTGGCAGGTAACCATGAGCCTGAAAGCTATGCACTGCTAAGCCTCCCCTATGATCGGGGCACCACCGACATGATGGATGAGATGGGACATCATCAAGGCATTGCTAGTGCAGAAAATGCTTCCACCACTCTGGCCCGACTCAATTATGGTGAATCCACAACAGCAGTTCCTTTACCTCAAACTCTGCTGCCTACCATGGCAATACCAGAGCCTATCAGACAAAGAGAATTTGTACTTGATCACGGTATCTATAGGGAGCAGTTTTTCTTGATTAACGGTCGTGGGTTTGACCACGATCGCATCGACACTACTGTTCAATTGGGCACGGTGGAAGATTGGCGAATTATCAACAAAGCTGGGATGGATCATCCTTTCCATATCCATACAAACGCTTTTCAGGTACTCAATCGAAATGGTCAGCCTTTTCCGTTTCAGGTTTGGCAAGATGTCGTCAATGTCAAAGCCTATGAGTCAGTTGATCTGCGTATCGCCTTTACCGACTTCCCTGGCAAATCGGTTTACCACTGCCATATTCTTGATCATGAAGATCAAGGCATGATGGGGATCCTAGAGATTCAGCTCGCACCAGTTTAAGTGTATGCGGACAGGTTTTAGAGGATATTCTGGGCCAGGAAAGCGCGATTGCGTGGCAGCGATTGCACCGGCTGAGTCAGCTCAAACTGGCCTGCCGTAATCCAGTCTTTGAGTTCCGCTGCAACCTGACGGGCCAGGTAAATGCTGGCGAGCGGGGCAGTGCGAACAGCTTGCCCCTGGAGGGTAATCTTGCCAGATTTCAATTGAGCGTAGCTGACAAGGCCAAACGTGGGGCGGACCCGGCGAGGGATGGCAAAGTCCATGACGGGGGCAACCAAGTCCTTGTCTTGCACAGCACAGTGGGCAGCAATTCGCTCGTTCAGCAGCGGCATGGCAACACCGACACCCAGCATTAAAGATGGGCCATAGCCTTTGAAATAGCATCCGCGTACCCACTTGGCCTGCATGCCCTTACCGTCCCCAATGAGGGCAACTGTAGCAGCGGGGCCAATAGGGGTTTGGTTAGGCAAGCGTTTCTGTAGGGGAAAATGTTGGGTACCCTCCCAGGCGATGTAGCCAATACCGCCCCCTAAAAAAATGCGGCTACCGATGCCCACAGCGTTTAGCTCGGGATCATTCATTAAGGGTGAGAGGGCTCCTGGGTTGGCGTATACCGCATTGCCCAGATTGGGCAAAAGTACGCCCAAGTAGGTGTACAGTGGGCGATCGCCGCCATTCACGCCCACAATAAAGTTCTGGTATAGGTTGCGGGGATTGAATAGATAGAACTGATTAATAGTGTCACGGGTAATGGTAGTTTCTAGTGCCGACCGGGGATAGCAGTCCGTCATGTATCCACTTGCCTGCAGTTGGACAGACTTGCCAGCCACTAAGTCAGCGATCACATAGCCACCGCCGCGTTCCCGCGACGATTCTTCTTCAGGAGTAACGGTCGCTGCCGGTTGGCTCGCCCCCAAATACAGATCTACAGCCCCAAACCCAGCATAGGCAGCAACCCCATCCAACTGACAGTCGCGAATTTTGATGGGTGGGTCCGTCTGCCCCAGGTTAATAATCGCGCCGGATGCCTCCATGGGCTCAAACGTGCCGGTTGTCACCACATCTACCGCTCGGTATGCCTGGGCAATCCCTTCGTCCGCAGCCCGCGCCTTGAATGCCTCCGCCGTCTCCACAGCCACAGTTTGCTGACGGATTTTGTTGTTGATGGCGTCAAGAGTTCGCAGCGTCGCCATGATCAGAAGCCCAGAGTTGCCAGCAGAGAATTGCCCCCATTATCGCCATGGGCGACAAAACAATCGCCAAACTAGCCACCGGCGTTGCCGGAATCGAGAGACTAGGTGCCCATGTTTTCAGGGCGATCGCGATCGCGGTTGAACCGACGATTACTTTGAGGATGAATCCGAATTGGGTTTGCACAGTAATGGTTCTTGGTTCTTCGTTCTTCGTTCTACCCTGCGGGAAGAGCATAGCCCTACATTGATGGTTAATGGTAGTTGTTTCAAGGTTTAGGGTTCAAGGTTCTTCTACCTGTTCACCCTTTTACCTTTTACCTTTCACCCTTTACCTTTCACCCTTTACCTTTTACCCTTTCACCTTTCACTCTTCAAAATTCCGAATTCCGATCAATCTTGTGATCGCCGAATATTCAAACAACACCATTCTTTCCGCCGCCAGAGAGTGGCAACGACCCAGCCATGTTGCTCAAGGGTATCGGCAACTAGTTTAGATTGCTCCAACAAGATGCCGCTGAGAATACCCCAGGTTTCGGGTTTAGCGATTTCGTGCAGTTGCGGAATCAAGTCGAGGATGACCTCTGCCAGAATATTGCAGAGAATGCCGTCAACGGGTTCGGCGAGGTTTTTGAGGAGGGTATTGAGACTCCCCTCTTGCGTAACGATTTGGTTGGGAGTTAGGTGGTTGAGGGCGGCGTTCTCAGTGGTCGCCTGCACGGCTAGGGAGTCAACATCCACGGCATAAGAGCGCTTGGCCCCCAACAGCAATGCACCGATAGACAGAATGCCAGAACCGCAGCCGATATCGGCAACGACAATGTCAGGGTTGTCTCCACCCAGACGCATTTCCAACGACTCCAGACAGAGCTGGGTGGTAGCATGAGCGCCTGTACCAAATGCTGCGCCAGGATCGAGCTGGAGGACCAGACGATCCCCATCTTCAGGCACCGATAACCAGGCGGGGTTGATCAAAAAGCGATCGCCAATTTCTTGGGGTTGCCAATGGTTTTTCCAGCTTTTGGCCCAGTCTTCTTCTTCGATGAGGTGCCAGGTCGTTTTGGGTGGGGGCAGATGGGCACAGAGGGCATCTTGTTTCATGAACAAAGCAACGGCTGCCAGGTCCAGTAGCTCGAATTTATCCTGCGGAAAATAAGCCTGAACTTGGCGCTGCGATCCTTTGCGCTGACTCGCCGTACCCTGACCACCGAGTATCTCGAAGCGCCAGAACACCGTGTCCTCCAGTGCTGGATCACACGCTACCTGAATTTCCCACCAGCTATTAACCAAAGCTTTTACACGCTCCCATAAAGCAGGTTGCGATCGCCCTACAAGCTTACAGTGTAGGCATCCCGGATACCGGGAACCTTCGTAATTTCTGACAAAATGCCCTCCGGCAGCGGATCGTCAATGCTCAACACCATGACGGCATCGCCCCGCACAATTTTGCGACCTACCTGCATACTGGCAATGTTGACGTTAAAGCTACCCAACAGCGACCCGATTTTGCCAATGATCCCTGGCATATCCCGGTGCAGCGTAAACAGCATGTGCTTGGTGGGGGGGACGTTGATCGGGAAATCATCAATATCGGTTACCCGAATCTCACTACCCCCCAGTAGGACACCGGATACCGAGTGCTCTCCCAGTGAGCCTTCTGCTGTCAGTCGCAGCGAGCCCGTGTAGTCTTTAATGTTAGTATCGCGGGTTTCAACCACATGGATGCCGCGTTCCTTAGCTTCCAAGCTGGCGTTGACATAGTTAACGCGTTCTTGCAGAGCATTCGAAAGAAGTCCCTTTAGAGCTGCAATCACCACAGGCTGACTGCCTTTACCAGCGAGTTCTCCCTGCAGTTGAACGTTTAGGGAGCTGATTCTACCGCCAGCTAGCTGTCCCACCAGATTGCCCAGTGTCTCTGCCAGCTGCAGATAGGGGCGCATCTGTTCCATCACGTCAGCCCGCAGCCCCGGAATGTTCACGGCGGATCGAGCGGGTAGTCCTAACAATACGTCCCGAATTTGCTCCGCCACATCGATCGCTACGTTGATTTGGGCTTCCTCTGTCGAAGCGCCCAAGTGAGGCGTCAGAACAATCTTGCGATCGAGGGCTCTGAGCGGCGACTCGCCTAGTGGCTCCTCAGCATAAACATCGATCGCGGCTCCAGCAATCTGGCCCTCGCTAAGTGCATTCGCCAGTGCCGCTTCGTCAATGATGCCGCCCCGTGCACAGTTGATGATGCGAGCCGTAGGCTTCATTTTGGCCAGCGTCTCGGCATTGATCAGGTTAGCTGTCTCGGAAGTCTTAGGCAAATGTAAGGTGACATAGTCGGCCTCTCGCAGTAGCACATTCATGTCTACCAAGCGACAGCCCAATTGTTCGGCTCGCTCTGCTGAGATAAAGGGATCATAGGCCAATAGTTTCATGCCCATGGCGCGACCCACGGTTGCCACATGGGAGCCAATCTTCCCCAGACCCACTACGCCTAGAGTTTTCTTGTAGACTTCAACACCGGTAAACTGCTTGCGATTCCAGTGGCCTTCCTTGACGGATTTATCGGCAGCGGGAATATGTCGCGACATTGCCAGCATCATTGCTAGGGCGTGTTCTGCTGCAGCGATGGTATTGCCCTCAGGTGAGTTCACAACCACAATGCCACGCCGGGTTGCGGCTGGGACATCGACGTTGTCCACACCAACGCCCGCTCGTCCAATAATCTTTAGATTTTGACCTGCCTCAATTACATCCTTGGTTACCTTAGTTCCTGATCGGATCATGAGTGCGTCATAATCAGGCACAATTTTGACTAACTCTTCCGGTGGAAGTTTGGTTTTGACTTCAACTTGAGCAACTTGAGACAGAATATCTAAACCGGCCTGATCAATGGGGTCAGATACAAGAACCTTAGGCATGGTATTGCAGGGGATATCAAAAAAAAAGAACACCCGAACCTGACACCTTGGAAGACTTAAGATGGCAGCGATTCAGGTTTTTTCCAGATGCTATTTTACTGCATGACTGGAATCGGGACACGGCAGATGCCGGGGATCGCTAAATGTCTCAAACAAGGTTACGAGAACTACATTGGAAAACAAAAAACCTTCTGGATCTGTGAGACGCACACGGGGAATTGGAGTTTCCTCAAATTGCACCCAATGCTTCTGAACGTAAGGAGCTAAACAGGTTCTCAACTTAGCCACCCACGCCGCCCCGAACTTGTCTATGAGGGGTTGAAGTTTAACGCCTGCCGCTAATCGCAGCCCCAGCATCAGTCGATCTAACCACTGTTCTACCAGGGGAGTAGGTTTACAGTCGAGCTTGCCTGCTGCTTGCTCATACATCTCGACCCACTGCTGATACGTGTGGGTTGTGCGGGGCCGATGAAACCGCTGATGGTGGGTGTAACTGGCAGCTCCCATACCAAACCCATAATAAGGACGATTTTCCCAATACACGCGATTGTGCTGGCATTGGTAGCCTGGCTGAGCGTAATTAGAAATCTCGTAGTGCTCGTACCCTACTTGAGTCAGCTGTGTCTGAGCAGCGCGATACATTTGGGTAGTGGCTTCGTCCGTCGGTAACGGGGATTGTCCAGCCACATAACGGCGATCAAAGACCGTATTCGGTTCTACCGTCAGGTCGTATACCGAAATGTGTTGGGGAGAGATCGCGATCGCCCATGCCAAATTCGCTTGCCAATCTGCCCAAGTCTGATGCGGCAGCCCTGAAATCAAATCCAAGCTCCACACCGGCATCCCTACCGTCTTCAAGTCCGCTATCGCTTGCTCAATATCCTTCAGTCGATGAGTCCGTCCACACGCTTCCAACTGCTCATCGTGAAAAGACTGCACCCCCAAACTCACCCGGTTGAGCC
>JBCBJE010000142.1:0-9059 GCA_038523735.1 Cyanobacteria bacterium J06626_18
CACCGCGACATTGCCCCAGACAACCTCATCTTGCGAAATGTCGACAGCTTGCCCGTTTTGATTGACTTTGGCGGCGTCAAAAAATTGGCGACGGTGGTAGAACAGCAGGTTGACGCCACGCCGACCCAAACGCGCTTGGGCAAAGTTGGCTACGCTCCTGAAGAACAGATGGAAGCTGGGCAGGTTACCCCTAGCGCGGATCTTTATGCCCTGGCAGTCACGGCCCTCGTGTTACTGACGGGAGAGCCGCCCCAGTCGTTGTACGACCCTTACAACAAACACTGGAATTGGCAAAACTATGTTGCGCTGAGTCCCCGCCTGAACAAAATTCTGGAGCGCATGTTAGCGCCGCGGTTAGGCGATCGCTATTCCTCAGCTTCGGCGGTGATAACGGCTCTGTCTACGCCTGACACGTATGCAACGCCGCCGGATACCTACGCAGCGCCCATTTATGCTGCCAACGGCCAAATCGACCCGACCATTGCAGTTGCGCCCGGGGCGAGTGTGCGTCCGTCTAGTACCGTTGCTGTGCCGTCAGCGCCGCCGGCTCCCGCAGCGCCGACCCCAGTCAACGAAAAACGTCCCAAAAACTTAAATGGCTGTTTGCAGGCGCTAGTCGGTCTCTGTTTGCTATTAGGTACGGTAGGACTCGTCTGGTGGATTGCTAGCCAATGGAATCCGAATGGAACCGTTGGCACCGATACTGGTGATCCCGACAATTCTGGGGTCGCGGAGCCCTCATCGCGGTTTTCTCGCGAAGAACAGGCGCGCAAAAATGCTTTGAAGGATCGACGCGAGGGGCTGGGGATCGATAACCGCTTTCTAGTGCGTTTGACTGATCAGCTGTTCTATACCCAATTTCCTGAAATGCAAGGGCAACCCCTCAGCGATAACCCCGAAGATGAGGGCATGCGCGCCGAATGGGACAGTATTGCTAACGAAGTTTTGGATGTGTTGGAAAACGACTTGAGTGCTCAAGCTCGCGGACGGTTAGGTTCCTATACCCCTGACGATCGCGAAAAGTGGCAGCAGCAGGTCAATGAGCTCAACGTCAGTAGCCGCGCCTTGTACGATTTGACCGATGCAAAATTCGCTTACTTATTCCCTCAAAATGCGGCTCAAGACTTCATTAATCAACCCATTGGTCAGGTTTGGCATGGCTTAGCGGATGATCGCGTCCGAGCGATTACATCCGGCGATCGCCGCACCGAAATTGAGTTCGAAAGTGGCCGGTTCAGCCAGTCGCTCCGCGATCGTCTGGAACCCGGCGAAGGTCGTGTTTATGTGCTCAATCTCAATGCCGGTCAGCTTATGCGTCTGAATCTTCAGTCACCCCCGCAGAGCACGCGCCTCTCGGTCTATGTGCCTCAGCCCGACAGTGCAACCCCTTCGCTGTTGGAGGATTCCGGCGATCGTACCTGGTCGGGAGAACTGCCTCAGTCAGGCTACTACGAAATCGTCGTTGTTTCCACTCAAGCAGATCCCCTTGACTATGCTCTCGACGTTGGTGCCGACAATGTCACCTCGAGCCCGCCTGTGGAAAACAGTGCTGAGGAAGTCCGTAACGTCGAGTCGACGGTTGAAGGAGGGGCCGTTGAATCGGTAGAGGATCCGTCAATGCCGGTAGAGCCAGAGGAACTGCCGAGGGATCGGAATTAGCGGGCTGTTGGCATGGTCGGAATGACATCATCACAGGCGTGACTCAGAACCAAGCGACCATCCGCCAGTTGATACAAGCCGTCTGGTTCGTTGATGGGGGTGTTCGACGTGGGATCATTCGGTTCCACCTCGGTTGCCGAGGCCGCGGGCGTCGTCCGCACTTCACCGACCGGAAAGGTCGAGAAACCACTGGAGCCAGGCTGCTGCGGTAAACCGCTAGAGCCAGTGAGAATAAAACTCCCCTCACTGGCTCTCGTTTCAGTCTGATTGTGGGCAATACAGCTGCCAGCGATGAGGACATCCGCGTCAACAATATCGTCTGGAAGATCCGTCGAGGGTGAAAACGATTCAGAAAAGAAATCGACGCTACCCTGGCGTTCCAGAAAATCTTGGAGATCTTCCAGCCCGCTACCGCTGCCACTAGCATCGACGATAGGCCCTCCGGTGGCACTGGCGCTGACGTCATTCGTGTCGAGGTTGCGCAATGCATTGACCGTGAAGCCCTCGCGCTCAGTCAAGTTATTGATGGCGATCGCGGTAATGGTAACAGCGCCCCCAGTGCCCCCCACCGCATTGGCAATGATGTCGTTGTTCTCGCTCTGTACGGCGGTGACTAGGCCAGCCGTGATGTCGATGTCGCCAGCATTGGCCCCACTTGCTGCCGCTGCCAATACCAGACTGTCGTTCTCCAAAGAGAAGGTGCCGACATCCTGAATAAAGATGCTGCCAGCGTTGCCGCCCAATCCCTCAGTATCTGACTCAATTGTGCCGTCGTTGAGGGAGAGCCCTTCTAAATCCACAAACGTGATATTGCCTCCAGTCCCAAAGGCATCGGCACTACTCAGAATGCGACTGTTATTGAGTTGCATCGCGCCAATGTTGCGAAAATCAATGCTGCCCGCAATGCCGTCCCCAATGTCGCCCGCTCCAGCCGTATCGACTGTAACGGTGCTGTTGTTGAGGGTGAGGCTGTCCAAATCGGTAAAGGAGATGTCGCCACCGTTGCCTGTGTCATTCGTATCACTGAGGATGTCAGTGTTGTTGAGCTGCACATCTCCCCCGTTGGCAAACCGAATGACGCCAGCGTCTCCCGATCCGTCTGTCTGGGTGGAGACCTCAACACCATCCGCGAGCGTTAGCTGCTGAGCATCGAACTCAATGGTGCCAGCCTGCCCTGACCCCGTAGTTCTGACTTCCAAACGACCAGGGCCACTAACCGTCGCTGCATTGGGAGCCCGCACTGCCAGACTACCGCCATTGCCACTCCCCGAAGTAGAGGCAGAGACGATTGACCCTGAGGCTAGCGTCACATCTAAGTTGGGATTGCTTTCAAAGGGTTGCAGGGTCAGGGTTCCACCCGGCGCTTGACCTTGGGTTTCAGCAAAGATGCCCACAGTCCCAGCCAAATCCATTCGGTCGGCATTGAGGGTGATGCTGCCGCTAGCGGTTGTGTTCGTGGCCGTAGCCGTAGCTGTAGCGGTGATTCTGGCCGTTTCGGACAAGACAAAGTTGGGAGTGCTGATGGTGATGTCACCAGGCTGCCCTGCACCACTGGCTTCGACGGAGATGACGGGCTCGAAGTTTTGTACACCTTCTCCTACTAAGACGGCATCGGCAGCAGTGATATTAACGTCGCCACCATTGCCAGCCCCTGAAGTATCGGCAAAGATACTTCCTCCATTGCTCAGATTCACGCGCTCAGTTACATCAATCTCTATCTCTCCTGCGTTCCCTAGGCTAGTGGTTCTGGCGCTGATTACAGCATTGTTGAGAATAGAAACGTCATTTGCAGTAATCGAAATGCCTTCGCTGTCTTCTGTCGACCCAAAGTCCACCACGCTAGCGATCACCGAATCTCCATCAACGTTTACTGTTGTAGCGACAACCTCTAGCTGCCCAGCTCGTCCTTGACCACCCGTACTTGCATTGAGATCGGACTCATTAAGTATCGAAAGGGTACCGATTGTACTAATGAAAATTCCCCCACTATCACCGACAACCTCCGGGCCTCCTACTGTGCTCTCAATAGAGGAAGCTCCATCAGCTGTCACATCGCCGATGGCCTCGATTTCCACGCGTCCGGCATTTCCCTGTCCTCGGGTACCAGCACTAATCTGAGAGCCATTGAACACAGCAAAATTGTTGGTGGTGATAAATAACCCTCCGCTATCACCTACAGCTTGTGGAAATACAGCACTTTGAATAGCTGAAAGGCCATCAACCAGAACATCCCCTGTAGTCAAAATCTCTACTGTTCCCGAGTTACCTTGGCCTGAAGTACTGGCAACAACAAAGGAGTTATCCAGCACCGAAAGATTGTCAGCGGCGATCGTGACTCCCCCGCTGTTGCCGATAGTTTCCAAATTTACTGAACTCTGGATAGAGGAATTGCCATCAACTGCCACATTCCCCGCTGCAGCGATTGCTACTGGTCCTGCATTGCCTCGACCCGTAGTACTAGCATTAACCAACGCACCATCAAGCGCCAGAAGATTGTTGGCCCTAATCGAGATCCCTTCGCTGCTGAACACAGCTTCCGAGTCTATTGCATTGTTGATACTGCTATCAATAGAAGCACCACTGATTGTTATGTCACCGGCAGCAACAATTTCTACTAGTCCAGCGTTGCCTTGGCCAAAGCTGCCAGAACCAACTACGGCATCATCAAGCACCGAGAGAGTGCCGGTGTTAATCAGGATCCCCCCCCCATTGCCCACAGCCTCCTCACCTACAGCACTATCAATCAGGGCTCCATTAGCCACCTCCACATTTCCTCCAGCAGAAATCGTGACTGGCCCCGCATTGCCTTGACTCAAGGTGCTGGCGCTAACTCGTGATTCGTTGAGTACCGAGAGATTTTCTGTCGCAATGGAAATCCCTCCACTATTGCCTACGGCCTCAAAACCAACGACGCTTGTAATGGCTGATTCTTCATCAAGCTCCACATTCTCAGTAGTTGCAATCTCGATCAGTCCTGCATTGCCTTGGCCGATCACAAGGGAAGCCACTCCAGCCTCATCAAGCATTGAGAGGTTGTTAGCGGTAATTACAATCCCCTGGCTATTGCCCACAGCGTCTTCATCTATGAGGCTATCAATTGAGCCCCCATCAACTTCCACGCTGCCGGTCGCCACAATCTGTACCAACCCTGCATCACCTTGGCCTAACGTTCTACCACTGACTACGGAATCATTTCTCACAGAGAGATTGGATGTGTTGATAAAAACTCCTTCACTATTACCCACAGCATCCGGCCCTACTTGGCTGACGACGCCGGAAGTCCCGTCGACTAATACGTCACCCGTTGTTGTCGTAATCTGAACTCGCCCCGAATTACCTTCGCCAAGTGTGAGAGCACTGACTGCAGCTCCGTTTAAAGCAAAGAGATTTTCGCTGGTAATAAAAAGACCTTCGCTATTACCTACAGCCTGCGGTCCTACTTGGCTGGTAATAATGGATCCTGGTCCATCAACTACCACATCACCTGCAGCGAAGATTTGTACTTGACCTGAATTACCGGTACCAAAAATGCTCGCACTCACTAGTCCTGTATTTTGAACAATGAGATCATGGGTGGTAATGCGAACATCGCCACCCGTCAAGCTGGTACCGAACAGCACATCAGTATTAAGCAAACCGCCATCGACTAAAACTGAACTGCCTTCCATCTGTGGCGTTTCCAAAATAATATTGCCGCCGCCTGATTGTCCTAAAAAAGCATCATTCACCTCGATGGTTGATGCCGTCAGAGTCAAAGTATTGGCACTGGAGGCAGTGACATCGTCATTCACAGCAATGGTGTCTGTAGCTTCCAGGGTGAGGTCATTGAAAGCCAATAGCGTTTCCACCGTCACTGGCGTCAGGTGACTGTTTTGCCCTGGATTTTCTGTGGCCTCGAAGAGGAAATCACCTAGAGCTGGGTCTCCTGCTCCCACAGTGGTGAATCCTGGCGGTGCGGCATTGGCAATGGTGATATTGGCAGGATCTAGCAGCAGTTGCCCAGGCTGGCCATTCAGTGCCTGGGTATTCACCTCCCCTGCGAACGTTAGGGATTGCAGCCCCGAGACCTCTACAAAGCCACCATCACCACCCTGGATTCCCCCTTGGGCGCTGATACGGCCCGCAAAGTGAGTAGCATCATCAGCCCACACAATTACTCGCCCACCGTCACCGACATCCCAGGCATCGGCATTGATGGCGACTTCAGAACCCACAAACGTACGCTGGGCATTGGGAACGGTCCCTTGCCCCCGATAGTCGCCGCCAATCAACACCGTGCCACCCCCCGTGGCACTGGCAACATCAACCGTGGCCTGATCCGTTAAACCCACGCGATCGCCCAAAACCTGGACGGTCCCTCCTGGAGCTGTTAACGAACCGCTGCTCAAGACCGTATCGCCTAAAAAAGTGAGGGTTTGGTCAGTCCCGACCGCTAAGTCGCCCCGATTGTCGATCGCGCCCGACCCCATTGAATCAGCTGTCAAATAGTTGAAAAATGACACTTCTGGATCGATGGTCAAAAGGCTGCTGCTGTGGGGATCTGTCGCGCTAAATATGTCGTCTCCCGAAGGAATTTCAGTGGCGGTTGAAGCAAAAAACGAGCCGCTCACATCCAGCGATGCGTTTTCCCCAAAGACAATACCGTTAGGATTCAGCAAAAATAGGTCAGCCGGTCCCGCGACTCCCAGGGTGCCAAGGATGTGGGACGGATTGCTGCCTGTGACCCGCGTCAGGATCGATTCGACATCGATCGGATTGGCAAAGTAGACGCCATGACCCTCAGACACATTGAACTCGGAAAAGCTGTGGAAGAGAGTCCCGCCGCGGATGGCTCCCCCTTCTATTTGCTGATTCAGGACATCGAGCTCAGTGACAACTGAACTCTCAACCCCTAGCGTGTCATCGGGAATCACCTCACTTTGGGCCCATACCGGCACTTTTACCAGTAAGGGAATCCCCCAAAGAAGCAAGCTACTGAGCCCTCGCACGTGTACGTGTTGACCCCATCTAAGACGACTTTCCATAGTGCGACATCTCCAACAGTAGTCTCAGGCTGTTTGTAAGTAAGCTAGCCTTGGCGAATATATTTTTCGCCCACTATATCACCGCCCATTTTGGGCGATCGCTCTCAATACTTGCGCCTCAATGATGCATCAGATGGCTAATTGACAAATCTTTTCCGAAATATCCGAACTGAATGATTGGAGTCGCGACAGAATTAACGTGAAATCATGAATGATAAATTCCCGATTGTATTGAGTGAGTAAGGGAACGTGGATAAACAAGCCGTGAACTGGCCAGGGATGCTTTTGCGTGTAGTCCAGAAGCTCGTAGTAGAGGTGATTGCACACGTACCTGCCCGCATCACTACTAATTTCTGTGTAATGCGTGGCAACGCAAAGTTGCTCCAGAGCCAGGCTGGTTTGATGCAATGTGTTCTCGCGTCGGGCGAACCGCTCCAAGGCAAGGTGCGATCGCCGCTCGGCCATACCACAACAAACCACCACGGCAGGGCACGCACTCATCATTGCTGTAATTACCCGACACGGTGCTAGCTGAAAATGCACCGGCAACTGTCGAAGCAATACAGTGTCGGCTGGAACCTGATTGCGGGCCTCTAGCAAACCAATCAAATCGTCGGAAGTATTTGAGGGCTGATGGGCTCGCCAAGTGGCGAATGAAGTTAGCAGTAAGCGGGCCATCGGTACAAGTCACGAGCTGTCATGACACGAATGTTTTGCTGTAAAGAGACCCTCTGACTGCATTATTGCAAAAGATGGTGAGGGGTAGAGGGTAGAGAGTAGAGGGAAACAGGGAAGTGGGGGAGTAGTTTATTTAAGGGAGAAAGGGGAAAACCTTGTAGGGAGACTGTCCAGAATTTTGTGTAAGCGGTCTAGAATCCCGATAATTCAGGCGCCCGCATACCATGGCCCGTCAGAAAAAAAGAACCCAATCGCGTTGACAACCTGCTTGATGACCTGCTTTCCGACTGCCACAGCCCTGAGGACATCCTCGCTTCAGTGAAGACGTCAAGCGTGTCCGTGTCCTCCACTCGACGAACTCTATCCCATTACCTATCTCGATGCCCTTTACGTCAATATCAAGGTGGCGGGACGGGTCAGCAAGCGAGCCGTTTACGTGGTCTTGGGTATCAACCGCGAGGGTAACAAAGAACTTTTGGGTCTGTGGAGTGGCGAAGCCGAAGCTGAAGGGCTGGCCATGAACAACATCGCAAAGCGCTGGAATCGACTGATTAAAAATTGGCGCGCAGCGGCATCACACTTTGCTATCCTATTTCCCGAACGCTTCAAAGCTTAAGCAAAAGCCTGCTTACACAAAATTCAGAACATGCTCACAAAATCTGTAAGAGCGAGGCATTTGGCCCGTATACTAGCTACCCATCGAGACTTTACGCTCCAAATGCCTCGCCCCAACCCAACCAATCACCATTAACCATCAACCACGAACCAACCACCAAGAACGAAGAACCAACTCAAAATTCATAACTCATCACAAACTCAAAACTTATCCACTCCAGAACTTATCAACTCCTTTCCGAATTCCGAACTCCGAATTCGAAACTCCACCACCCTCCACTCCCCATGCCCACTCCCCCTTACACCGCTGTCCTCATTGTCCCGACTGGTATTGGCGCTGCAATTGGTGGCTATGCAGGCGATGCGCTGCCAGTGGTGCGAGCGATCGCTCAAGTTGCCGATATTCTCATCACGCATCCCAACGTTATGAATGGAGCACAGCTCTATTGGCCGCTACCGAATGCGTGGTATGTCGAAGGGTATGGCCTGGATCAATTTGCAGCGGGGCAATGGGGCTTACGACCGGTACATCGCAATCGTGTGGGATTGTTGCTGGATGCAGGCGTGGAGGATGAGCTGCGGCAGCGACATCTGCAGGCGGCGGATGCGGCGCGGGCGACTCTGGGAATCGACATCAGTCACTGTGTGATTACTGATGCCCCTGTAGGCGCTACGCTACGAACGGCGACTTCAGGCGCAACCTGGGGCACAATTGACAATCCGGGGACGCTGCTGCGGGGAGCTGAACAGTTACTGAAATTAGGGGCAGACGCGATCGCGGTGATTGCTCGCTTTCCTGATGATGAAGGCTCCGAAGCACTGCAGAACTATCGCCAAGGCCAAGGCGTGGATCCCCTAGCGGGTGCCGAAGCTGTCATCAGTCATCTGATTGTGCGAACCTTCCAGGTCCCCTGCGCCCATGCCCCCGCCCTGAACCCCCTCCCCCTCGACCCGACTCTATCGCCCAAATCAGCCGCCGAAGAGATCGGCTACACGTTCTTACCCTGCGTCCTGGCAGGTCTCAGCCGCGCTCCTCAATTCATTTCCCCCCAAACCACCCAGCACTTACACACCTTCGCCGCC
>JBCBJE010000143.1:0-9045 GCA_038523735.1 Cyanobacteria bacterium J06626_18
CTTCCAGTCGCGCTATAGGACTCGAAATTCTGGATAATACACTCGACATTCCCAGCAAGCGCGCCATCCACAAAATATAGGATCGCCGCAGTTGGAAGGAGAAATAAGAGGTACTCGATGAGAGTAACATTGTTACCTATCACCTCATGACGACCAGCTATCGCCTACGCCACCTGCTAGACCTCCGCTATTTTTTGTCTGATTGGGCAGTCGCCTGCTGCTTTCACCTAGCTCGTCAACAACGCTGGAGCATCACATCCGAGAACATTGTCTCCTGCCTTAAGCACCCCACCGGATTCGTCAGAGAAGCCGTCTTGTCTTACCTCCACATTGCCTCGCCCCGTGTCCTCCAAGACCTTCTTCCCCTGATGCGTAACGACCCCGATGAGATTGTGGCAAACCAAGTCAAAGATCTTATGGCAGAATTAGACGCGATTGTTCAGCCCACGAGGTAAGAGTGGGGAAGTGGGGGAGTGACCTGGTGGCAGGGTAGTAGGTAGTGGGTAATGCTTTCTGTACAGCGACCAATTACCATTTATGTCAACCGAGAAACATCAACCAAGAACCATTAACATCAACGAACGACCAAAAACCAAAAACTATTAACCAGCAACAAATAACGGATAACGAATCACAAACCCATGCTTACCAGTGTCGACAGATTGCTCTTCGTTCGTGGCGTTCCTATTTTTAAGGAGCTCAGGGATGATTTCTTGGTGCGCTTAGCTTCGATTATGGATGAATTGTCTTTCCCGGCGCAGCACACCATCTTTACTGAAGGGCAGGAAGGACGGGCGCTCTATATTGTGGTTTCGGGGCAGGTGAGTGTACATTTGCGAGGACAAGAGTTGGCGCAACTCGATCAGGGTACCTGTTTCGGTGAAATGTCCTTGTTCGATGCAGAACCACGTTCGGCCTCCGTCACGACTCTGGCTCCTTGTGACTGTTTGATGTTGACGCAGCAGCAGCTCTACGAAGCGATTGATGAAACCCCGGGCATTGCTGTCAACATCATTCGGCTGCTGTCACGGCGAATTCGTGAACTTAATAACGAACTCAACGAAAAACAGCAAGAAATCAAAGACCTGGCACAGCAAAATGGGTTAGCGTATGCTTCAGGCGATCCGCGATCGCCCACACTTCCCATTCCCCACCCCGCCATCGATGAGGTTTTATCGGGGCAGAGCGATGGCAACGGCGGGTTTCCCTACAGTAGCTTTCCGTATTAGCAGCAATTCACGCTATCTGTTTCCTAACATCGGTTTCTCTGTGATTTAGAGTGTCCTCAAGGCAGCAAAGGAAAAATACAGCTGGCTGAGGATGAGCTAAGCAACACCCAACTAATTGCCCTAGTCCCTCTAAAGCTAAAACCTGTTAGCGTGAGGATAAGAAGCGTCCTGGATGTACTTAACCAACCTGTGTTTCTAGACACAAGACGTAAATCCAAAATCTAAAATCCCAAATTGTCAGCGTGCTTAGTCGCAAAGAAATTATTGATAGCTACGATCCCAGTGGTGTTGGGTTAGAAAACGGCAACTTTTGCGGCTTGCCCTTTGACTACGACACATCTGGAATTATTCTCCTAGGCATCCCCTGGGAGGTCACCGTTTCTTACCATGCGGGCACAGCCGATGGCCCCACCGCTGTTCTGCAGGCATCCCCACAGTTAGACCTGTATGACCTAGACAATCCTGATGCTTGGCGACAAGGCATCTTCATGCCACCCATTCCAGACTGGATACGCCAGCAGAATGATGCGTTGCGTCCCCTCGCCACTCAAATTGTCCAAGCGACTGAAAAGGGTGTCGATATTGCTGAGAATGCCGAGCTATCCACGACGCTTGCGACGGTAAATGAAGCATGCCAAGTCGTGAATCAGTGGCTGTATGAGGAGGCAAAGGCTGCAATTGCATCTGGTAAACGGGTAGGAGCGATCGGCGGCGACCACAGCGCCCCTTTGGGATTGATTCAAGCTTTAGCTGAGGAGTACCCGGACTTTGGTATTTTGCACATCGATGCTCATGCCGATTTGCGCACTGCTTATCAAGGGTTCCAGTACTCCCACGCCTCCATCATGACCAATGTCATGACACTGCCTCAGGTCATGCGCTTGATTCAGGTCGGCGTTCGCGATATCTCACCCCAAGAAGTTGCCAAAATTCAGACCGCCCAGAATCGCATTATTGCTCACTACGATTCCATCCTCAAACAAAAGCGTTATGGGGGCATACCCTGGCTAGATCTCTGCCGGCAGATTGTTGAGCCCTTACCCCAAAAGGTCTACATTAGCTTCGATGTGGATGGACTTGATCCTAAACTCTGCCCTGGCACGGGGACGCCAGTTCCGGGAGGGTTGGAACTGGAAGAAGCCTTTTGTCTCGCGCGTGAGCTTGTCACGAGCGGGCGCGAAATTATCGGCTTTGATGTTTCCGAGGTGGGCGGCAGCGAATGGGATGGCAACGTCGGCGCCCGTATTGTCTATAAGCTCTGCAGCTTGATGGGACTCAGTCGATGAACTTACCTACTTGGATCACTGTCTCCCGATTATTGGGGGTCCCGATGGTCCTGATACTGCTGTTAGACCCCACTCCTACCCGCGCCTGGGTTGCCATGAGCGTTTTCCTGATTGCGGCAGGAACCGACTGGGTAGATGGCTATCTAGCGCGGCGCTTAGATCAGGTAACAGAGCTGGGCAAGTTTCTCGACCCCTTGGTGGACAAGCTGCTTGTATTAGCTCCACTACTAGCGCTCATCGAGCTGGGCGAGGTTCCGGCCTGGGGCGTGTTTATCATTCTGGCGCGCGAGTTGACGATCGCCGGTTGGCGCGTAAACCCAACGTTCCAAGCGCAGGCCGTTCCGGGAGCCAATATCTGGGGCAAGGCAAAGACAGTGGTCCAAATCGGGGCGATCGCCAGCCTGCTAGCGCCCCTCGCTCCGACCTGGCAACCCATCGCCCAGATACTCTTTGGGGCAGCAGTCGTAATTACCACTATTTCTGGGATTCTTTATCTTTTGCCGCAGGAACGAACTGAGAAGTGACAGGGGAGTGGGGAGATGGGGAGATGGGGTTAGGTACAGGCGATCGCCGTATAGGTTGAGCCAATCGTTGCCGCTCAAAACCTGCTCAGGCTATTTTGCCAATAACGATGCCAAACAACGAATAACCATCAACCATGAACGTAGGGCCGTGCCCTTCCCGCAGGGTAGAACGAAGAACTAATCACCAACCAAGAACCAAGAACCAAGAACTACCAACCATCAACCATCAATCTGCCTAGCGTTATTTGTTCTGTTTTGTTGCATTTTGTGGCTAGTGCTCGGTTATCTTCTAGAGCCGCTAAACTATCAAGAGTTTTATGACTCAGCTCAAATCATCTGCTGTCAGAGTCCGTGAAAGCACCTGTTGATTGACTGCTATCGTCGCTACTCATCCTTACATCGTGCAAATTCCTAGTTTTCCTGAGTGTAATCACCCTATCGTCCAACAACTTGGACACCTGAGCGATCGCGAGTTGCTAAACCGCTTCAAAGCTGAACCAGAGGTTGGTAAATATTTCACGACGATTTTTTGTCGCTACAGTCCCGTCGTGTTCACCCTCATCAGCCATTCAGCTCGCTCTCCCATCCAGGGTGAGTACCTTTTTGCGCTGACCTGGCGACACATTCTCAACGAACTGAGCGGTCTGGAGTTGCCGCCCGCCGATCAAGCCTCAGGTGGTGAAGATTCACAGGGGCGATCGCTGTCGTTGCAAAGCTGGCTCATCAACGTAACCGCTGTTTGCATTAACCAGGCTGTACTGCCTGAAGTCGAGAATATCCATTACTCTCTAGCCCAGGCATCGCCGCCTCTATGGTGCTATGTGGAGCGCGCCCTCGATCGACTCGATCCGCTGGAGCGTTTAGTTCTGGTCATGAGCCAAACTTTCCGCTGGAGTGAGACCCGCATTTCTGCCTATCTCCAGGCCGAAGGGGAGCGCATGCCTCCTGCCGAAGTTACTGTGCGCCTTCGACAGGCTGCTCAAAATTTAGAAGCGGCGCTACCCGACGATATTCGAGCCATCTATTTAGACGCGCAAAACACCCTAGAAGAAATAGCTCAACCGCTGACCGAGCTGGTGGCTTCTGTGCCTGCAGGAGAGTAGCAGAGTGGAAGAGTGCAAGTAAAAGGGTAGAGGGTAAATCGTAGGGTGAGAATTGAGGTGTAGGCGATCCCATCAACACCTAACCGAACTCCAAGGCCCACCGTCTCGAAGGGAAACAGGGAACAAGTGAAGCGTGAGAATTAATGTGTCTAATGAAACTTCTAACATTTTAGAGTTGCGAACTGCGACGGCGAGTGATTTGCCATTGATTCAACAGTGGCTGAGTGAAAGTGGTTTGCCGACAGAAGATATTCCTCAGATTCTCGACTGTTTGTATTTGGGGATCGATCAGGAGGCTGTTGTGGGGATTGGGGGAATTGAACGACACGGGAAGGATGGGCTGTTGCGATCGCTCGTTATCGTGCCCCCCTTTCGTCAGCAGGGATATGGTCGGCTGCTGTGTCGTCAGCTCATTAACCAAGCAAAAACTGAAGAGATGCAAGCACTCTATTTACTGACCAATACGGCTGATCAGTTTTTTGCCCAACTAGGGTTTGAGCGAATTGCTCGCCCAGCAGCTCCTGCGACGATGCAACGCACGACAGAATTTAGCAGTCTCTGCCCTGATTCAGCCATCTGTATGCGATTGTATTTGAGGCAGTCAGAGCAATCACATCCTTAAGGCGCTTCCAGTGGAGACACTTGTCAAGCAACAATACGATCGCCTCGCTGATATCTACGATCATCGGTGGCAGTTCTACATCACAAACACACTGGCCTTTCTCCTCGATTGGGCACATATTGCCCCCCAAGCAAGCGTCTTAGACGTTGCATGTGGTACCGGCGAATTTGAACGTCTATTGATGGAGCAACACCCCCAGCAGTCGATTGTCGGCGTGGATTTTGCGCCCAAGATGCTAGCGATCGCCCGTCAAAAGTGCAAAACCGCGCCCAACCTTCGTTTCCAAGAGGCCTCTGCTGCCGCTCTACCGTGGCAAACGTCCCAATTCAATGTGGTGGTTTGTGCCAACGCTTTCCACTATTTTGACCAGCCAGAGACCGTTCTAGCCGAAATACAGCGCGTGCTCCACCCAAATGGCAGAGTCATTATCTTAGACTGGTGCCGCGATTTTCTGGTATGCCGCGTTTGCGACTGGATACTTGGCTGGCTCGACCCCGCCCACAAACGCTGCTACTCCGAAGCCGAGCTTCATACCCTTCTCACAGCCGCAGGGTACCAAATCCAGCGATCGCAGCGTGTTCGCTTTGGCCTAATTTGGGGATTGATGGCGGTGGAGGGTCAATAAACTTGAATCGTCGCCAGCTGAGCCCCCTGATAATAGTGACCCAAGATTTGCTGATAAGCATAGCCTTGCTCGGCCATGTTGTGGGCTCCCCACTGGCTCATACCAATGCCGTGACCATAGCCACGACCTGAGATGTACACAGTACTACCTGAAATATCGATGGAGAAAAGCGTGCTGCGGAGGTTTAGGGCTTGGCGCAGATCGTTGCCGGTCAAGACACGGGAGCCGCGATCGCCCTCCAGCAAAATCTCCTGTATTCTGCCCAGAGGAGACGTTTGCTGAGGGATGGCATTGTACAAATGTCCCACGCCTCCAATTTGAGCCTCAAACTCAGCCAGTGAGATAGCTTCTGTCCACTGATAAACAGGCGCACCAGCATCAAAGTCCTGAACACCTCTGAGATAGGGAAGAGGTTTGCTCCAGACATCTTCAACATTTTCGGTGTGTCCCCCTGAGGAGGAATGAAAGACAGCCTCAATAATTTGTCCATCGTATGTGAGGACTTGGTCGCGTGTAGATTCAACGGCAATTTGAGTGCTTTGAGCCTCGTCTTCAACCCCGTCATATACCTGGGAGGCGGTGGTGCTATTGACGTCGTAATCAAGGTTGCGGCCATGCTGACGGTGATACAGCGCATAGGAGCGCGCGGCCACAGCCTGGGCTTTCAAGGCTTCGATGGGCCATCCTGCTGACATCTCACCCCCGACGACACTATAGAGGTAGTGTTCCAGATCGACATAGTTAATGGCGGTTACGCCAGTGTCTGTGGAAGTGACAAGCACGCGCCCGCGATACCAGCGATCGCCAATGAAGACATAGCCGCCTTCAGTGGGTTCTACCCAAAAGGTATGACCAAACCCTTCAGTGGATTTACCCTGCACTCCTTGAGCAGCAACAGTGAGCGATCGCCCTCCTGGCAGCTGTGCGATCGGGGTTCCTCCTGAATCCCGAACCACCCCTGTGTTGGAGGTCCCAACCGTTAACTGATGGGTATTTTCTTGAATAGCGACTCTTAGCTCTAGGGCCCAACCTGGCAGACACCCCATTAGCCAAAGGAGCAGCATGCCCCCTCCCAAAGGCAAGAATTTCCAGAGGTGTAACCAGGTTTTCAAGGCAGGGAAACACACATACGTTGGGGACTTTGACATCTTCAGAATTTGCTGGACAACCCATGTTTATAGCTTGACCACATCCAGATCGCCGGTTTTTGCCTAAGGAAAAACGCCAGTTTTCACATCGGATGTGGTTTAAGGTGGGTTCACGACTATGAAAACAAACTGCGTGGTGAATGAACCCGATTGTAGACTGCACCCATCGCTCCCCTTTCTCCAAACAATGTTGGACCAAATCCGTAAGAGAAAGGTTTCTAAAAATCAGCCCTCACGATATCACTTGGTGCTGATTTTGGAACAACCTCTGGCCTAACCAGCTTTAAAATGTCAGAGCAGCCCCCCGGATTCATAGAGTCGTCGCAGAATAGCAGTCACTTTTTCACCATATTCAGGATCCGCATCCCAACGACCACTGAGCTGACTCAGCAGCGGCGCTACTCCCCGGCGCACAAACCGAAACCTAGGATCAACAACCTCCTGCACCAAGGGTTCCGTACTGGCATAAGCCTTGAGGTGTTGAATCTGAGCTCTGACGCCAATGCGAGGATTGTTGAATGAGATACCGGTGCTATTGCCGCCAGCGGCCCCGATACCACCAAAGTTGTTGTCCTCGGCTTTGAGATTCCCTGAAAACCGTAGAAAAGAGGTTTCTAAACACATCTGACAAAAGGCAATATCGTGATTCACCCCTTCAATCGCAGCTTCCTCGCGATAAAAACGGGGCAGATCCTTAAAAGCAGCGTCTGTAGCATTTTCATTGTTCGACTTGAGGAACATGAGCATTTGCACGTCTGAAGTAATGCCTTTGCCCATAATGCGTTCCAGCTGCCCCGCACAAATGGGCAATGAATTCAACGTCTTTAGCGTTACGGTTCGGGTTGTGGCATCCCAACCAATCGAAATGTTGTAGTCGCGGAGGTCCACAGCCTTGATGTAAACTACCCCGCGATACCGCACTCGTCGGACCTCGGAATCATTCACCAAATCACCGACGTCTAGCTGATCGGCTAGGTCGATAGGAACAAACGCATTGCTGTTGATAATGAGGCCTTTTTCGTCGTATAGCCCCCCATTGACACTGATATTGATTTCGGGAAAGGCGCGATCGTTCGTAACCTCTTCCCCAGCAACCGCTCGACTCCAAGACGCCATACCGTCAGCAATTCCCAAGGCAATATCACGACGGCGGTTTTGAATTAGCCCTAGGTCATCTGGATTCGTTAGATACCCAACTTCCATAAACAGCGACGGACAATTAATGCGACGGGTAAAAGTTAGGCTCCCAGTCCCTGTAGTCGTATCTGGCTTGGCCCCACGACTAGGCAATTGTGGAATCCGCCTCAGCAAAGCCAGCAACAATAACTCAGCATGGGATTTACGGGTGGTATTTTTGGCAATATAAAAAACACTGGCTCCCCGTGCACCTGGGCTAGTGACAGCTCCCGCATGAATTTCCAAAGCCACATCATCTAAGCGACACCGAGCGTTAATCCAAGCCAGCGTTTGCTCGTTGCTAAGGTCATCCGGCACCGACAAAACTTCAAATCCTCGCGATCGTAGCTCTGGCACTACTAAATCGCGAATGCTAATCATTTCAACAGCTTCTGTGGTCTCCGGTACAGTGGCTCCGGGATCAAGCGCTCCGTCCTCAAACCCCCCGTGTCCTGCTGATATAAAAATCTGTCCCATAGTTGACGCTATACACCGCGAAAGTCAAAAGTCAATTGAGTTCTAAGAAAGGATACCTGCAAACTCTGCCAAGGTTACAAGAGATTGCCAACAAGTGTGAGACTAATCACAGTTAATTGCTTTATCATTTGGCATAACAATATCAAGTAACTATAAAGTTGGCCTCCCAGAGAAGATTCCAGCTTGCTGCAACAGAAGCTTTGAGAAATTGGTTTCGGGCAATCAGTACTTCGTGTTCAATACGCAACGACCTCTACTGAGAAGCACGAATTGCTACTTCAGTGTAATTACCCTGATTATTCACAAACGCATCCGCTGAAATACGGGCAAGCCACTGACACTGATGGATGCTCCAATTGAGTCCTAACAGCGTTTTCTTGAAAACACTTACCAGCAACACTTTCAAGCTTTTTTAGGTAGCTGCGGTTGAAAAAGAAACTGATTCCTCAAGACCCTAAAGAGGCGTTGACAGGCATGCAACAGCAAACTGGGGCTGCGAATCCCGTGCAATTCCGCAGAATTTTACGCGTGGTCCGGGTAAAAGACTCCGTATTTATATGATGTGGGGGTGTTACCCCTACTGATAAAGCTATTGGCAACAGATAGACACAAACTTGGTTGCCTTTGCCGATTACCGTTCCAATTTCCATTTCTTAGGATAGAACCATCAACTATCAGGGAAATACGAGAAATGACTGTAATCAACACTCAGTCCGAATTGAATTCTGTCAGCTCCGGAATTGGCAGTAGTTTTGAAGCGCTAAAATCACTTGCGCAGGAAGTTCACTCAGAATCTCGTTTGCAGCAGTATCGCTTGGAAACACAACAAGAGGCCATTCGAGCCTTAAAAGACAA
>JBCBJE010000144.1:0-9023 GCA_038523735.1 Cyanobacteria bacterium J06626_18
CGTTGCGATGATCGGCTTACTTTCTGTCTTCGCTGTTGGCCTTAATAGCGGCTACATGTCTAAAGTGAGCGGAAATTATTTTCCTCCCCACCTGTTTGGGCATCAGGATGATTGATCACTCCAAGGTGTTCTGCCCACGTTATTTCTAGGGTCTGATTTTCCTGATCCAACCTCATTATGTTGCTAGGAGATTGCTGAGGACATGGCTTCAAATGTTGATGGTGCTCCCCAGGAGACTGCGCTCCAGGTTGAGCTTTTAGAGCAAAGTTTCGAGAAGGTCAAGCCCCAAGCCAATGCGTTTGCTGGTAGTTTCTATGAAAACTTGTTCGCGGATTATCCGGCTGCTAAGCCTTTATTTGCCAACACAAATGTGACCGAGCAAAGCAAAAAACTGCTGGCTTCCCTCGTTTTTGTGGTTGAGAACCTCAAGAAGCCAGATGCTTTGACAGAGGCTCTGAAGGGATTAGGAGCGCGTCACGTTAAGTATGGTGCGTTACCAGAACACTATCCTCTGGTCGGTAATACCCTGCTCAAGACCTTCGAGCAGTATCTAGGCAACGATTGGACTCCCGCAACGAAGCAAGCCTGGGTGGATGCTTATGGCGTCATTACAGAAGTCATGCTGGACGGTGCTGACTACGCCGAGACCGATGTCCAGCTCACGGCTCCAGCGGATGAGGTGGATGAAACGTCTGGACTCAAAGTGGCGCTTTTGGAACAGAGCTTTGAGCAGGTTAAGCCCCAAGCCGATGATTTCGTAGTCAGCTTTTATAACAACTTATTCACAGACTACCCAGCAGCCAAGCCGCTGTTTGCCAATACTGATATGAAGGCTCAGGGCAAAAAGCTGCTGATGTCCCTTGTGTTTGTGATCGAGAATCTACGGAAGCCAGGCGAACTGACCGGCGCGCTGAAGGGGCTGGGAGCGCGTCACGTTAAGTATGGAGCGCTGCCGGAGCACTACCCATTGGTAGGCAATAGCTTGCTGAAAACCTTTGAGCAATACCTGGGCGCTAATTGGACACCCAGCGTGAAGCAAGCTTGGGTCGATGCCTATGGCCTGATTACGGAAGTCATGTTGGAAGGGGCTGACTACTCGCCAGCTGCTGTTCAGCTTGAGTCCGCGCCGTCGGCGACTGTTGAGGTGCCTGAAAGCAACATCAAGACGGGGACAGCCGCTGGCCTAATTGGGGGCGGTTTGGTTGTTCTCATCATCATGATGTTTCTAATTTGACGCCCGGAGGAGATTGAGGAGATATCGATGGCGTTCAATGGGGGTCGCTCCTTTCACTGGCAATCTTTTATCAACCTACGGACCGCGATCGCCCTTGCCTGCATTGCTCTGATTGGTTGGTTTGCCGCTGCGTTTGCCATGGACAACAAGCAGGTCTTTCTGCCAGGGGAAACCTCCGTCGGCCACTACCTGTTTGAGACTTCGTGCAGCTCTTGCCATGAGGGATTTAAACCCGTCACAAATGACACGTGTATGCGGTGTCATGAAGCCGAAATGGCAGAGGATGTCCATGGCACCCAAAAGTTTCTCGATCCGCGCTGGGCGGGTGACTTAGAAAAGTTGGCAGTGCTGACCTGCACTACCTGTCATAACGAGCATGTCCATATGTTTGATCGCGGCGTGCACCTTCAGGCAGATATCTGCATGGTGTGCCACCAAGGCATCATTGAAGGCGATTTGAAGAGCCACGATGGTTTTACCGCCGATGGCTGCTGGACTGCAGGTTGTCACAACTTCCACGATCACCGCTCAATTTCAACTGGTTTCTTGCGGGAAAATCTTGACCAGCCACCCATGCTGCCTGTACAAGCCTTACCGACTCGGAATACTATCGCTGAGCTAGAAACAGCACCTGCTCCTGATTTGTCGCAAGAGTTCTTAGGAGGTGGGTCATGAGGGTTATCGTTGCCTGCCTAGTAGCCTTGTGCCTAGTTTTGGGCTGGACACCAGATGCCTGGGGCAATGGACTCGATCAATCAGCCGTGGATGAGGCAACCCAGTTGTGGCAGACCAGTGCCCATGCCCTCAACAGCATCAACTGCTCAAGCTGTCATGAGAATCCCGAGACAACAGCATTTGTGGCGAATCCTGACCACGCAAGCTGTCGCTCTTGTCATGAGCAGTCTGTAGACACCTTCTTGCTTGGTAAGCACGGCATTCGCCTGCTGGAAGGACAGACGCCGCTAATACCGGCAATGGCTCGTTTACCGATGAAAGTCGAAGCGCACACCCTGCAGATGAACTGCAACACCTGCCACGATGTCCATTCAGTCAACACGGTGCAGGCTTCGGTGGACTCCTGTCTGACCTGCCATAACGACACCCACTCCTTGAACTATGAGAACTCCACACACGCTGAGATGTTTGCAGCTGACCGCAGCCTGCCTCGGCCTTCGGCGACCTCCGTTAGCTGTGCTACTTGCCATTTGCCTCGCCATGAGGTCATTTCTGGGCAAGATGCCTTCACGCTAGTGAATCACAACAACACTTACACCTTGTTGCCGCGCGATCGCATGGTGAAAGAGGTGTGTATGAACTGCCACGGTGTGGAGTACAGCTACAACAGCATTTTTGACGATGACTTAGTGGAGGCGAATTTCGATAAGTCTCCCAGCCTGTCGCTAGATACCTTTGACCTCGTACGTGCGCTTGAGAAGCGGCGCTCGGGTCAAGAGGGCGACTAGTGGTGATCGTCAATTCCAGTGTTCGCACGACGAACGTTTTCAAACCTTACGTTTCTCGACCTCACGACTCAGGTCGTTTCCAAAGCGCCTGTAAAACGCAGTTCACTCTCTAACCCAAAGGAGACTATTTCCATGGCAATCGTAGAAAAGTGGTTGCGAGCTATTCGCACTCGCACTGTCGCTTTTATCGCCATCATTTTGGCGGTATCAGTGACTGCAATTTCCTGCAGCAGCGGTGATAGCGGCACCAGTGCTACTGCAACTGCCGGTGTTGCCCCCGAACTTGTCGCTGACTACATCCACACAGTACTGGCAGCTGATCGCACAGCTTACACCAAGCACGTGGTCAACCGAGTCAAGACTCTGGAGGGCAAGGCTAAAGACACAGGTGTCCTCGAAGTTGAGTCCACCGAGAGCTGGGAACAGGCCAATGGGATTCCTCTGCCCGCTCAGATGTTCCGCCTGGGCTCAGAAATCGCCAATGAGTCTGGCTATTTCACTTACAACCTGATCTCGCCCTGGTACATCAACGACAGCCACGCACCCAAGGGCGAATTTGAGGAGACTGCAGTCCAAACGATGATTGAGACGGGTGAGCCCGTCAAGGACTACCAGACGATAGGGGATCAGCAATTCTTTTCGGCGATGTATCCTGACAATGCCGTAGCTGAAGCCTGTGTTTCCTGTCACAACACTCACCCCATCCACCTAGAGCGCTATCCCGACAAGCAGTTCGTAATGGATGAGGTAATGGGTGGCATCGTCATCAACATTCCCTTAGCTGGAGCGTAACTACCGGCCTCTGAGCCATTCGGTGACAACAGCTCTTACGTGAATGTCTGCTAGGAATCGGGTCGGGTCATTGCGGCCCTTTCCTAGTAGGTCAGATACATTTCGACGTGTGCATCACATACTCTGTCAGCCCAATGCGATATGCTGAGCTGATAACAAATCTTAAAATTCGGTGTGTGCTTATCTAGTTTTTAGCCTTCAAACACTGTCCCTCCAGCGCTACATCCACCTAAATCCATGAGCCGATTTCGTCGCCAGCAACCTGGCCTTGACACTCAAGACACCTTGTCTTCAGCCGTAAATCTTGCGGCTGGGGAAAGCGGATCTTCAACGGTGCCGATGCCAGATTTGGCTGCTGTTGCACCCCAACGGCGATCGCCCCAGCGATCCCGTGGTATTCAGCCTGGCTTCAAAACATTGATTGGCCTGACGTTACTCTCAGCTTTGTTGCTTCTGCCTTTTGCACTGAGTCCTTATTACCTGGACTGGCTTCGCGATAGGTCCTTTGATCTGCACGGGTTTCTACGGGGCGAGTGGTACAAGCAGGCAACAGGCTTCACAGCGTTGGCTTTTGTCATGTTAGAAATCATGTTGACCGTGCGTAAGCGGAGCCGTAGCTGGATAGGGCGGATCAAGATACCGGGCTCGATGATGCTCTGGCGTAGCCTCCATATCTTTGCTGGAGTGGGTCTGCTGGCCGTGGTCTTGGTTCACACGGTTGGTTCCAACGGTTTGAATTTTAATGCGGTTTTTTTATGGGTTTTCTTCGCGACAACGCTGACAGCTTTAGTCGGTGTTGTTGCTGAGACTGGCGTTCTAGAATCGACTCGTAATTACTTCGGCAAGCTGCCGGGTGGAACAGTTCTCACGAAAGGGCCGCTAATTCGGGGAATGCGCTCGATCTGGCTAGTCAGTCATATTTTCTTTGTCTGTGTGTTCACTGTCATGTTGGGATTTCACATCATCTTGGCCTATTACTATCAGTAATTCTGAGCGAAAATTCTGACAGTTCTTTGCTGTTGCAATATCCGTAGTCAGATTCACCCTGACTTGGACCTTATGAATTGAGGAGGAGCACGATGAGATTTGTTCATTGCGAGACTTATCAGGGTGCCATCGCTGCTGTTCACGTTGAATTTCCTACGCAGAGCCTTTATGGAAACTCACAAGAGAGCAACGAGACTGGGATCATCAGCCCGGTTGTGATGAAGCATTTTGGCGACGGCATTTTCTTGAGCCCAGTCAGTACGGTTGCAGAAGCGATCGCAGCTGCTAAGGCCCATATTGAGCAAGAAAATCGATGCTATGTCGACCAGGTGATTAACGACCAGATTCCTGCTTCTGAAGCCGTTCAACATTTTCAAGACTGCGATATTCCTTTGGATATCGTTCCGCCCTTGGCGATAGAGCGCCCTTACTACACTCCACTTCTGCCTGGCCCCATGCAGTGTGTGCTATCGCGCAGGGGCCTCAACATGATCAGTGTTGGTTAGTCTACGGTTGCAACATGCTGTCGCTGCAGTTGGTAACTTGTTCTACCCACCGCAGCGACGACTTTGTAACAACTGAGTCTATTCCACCCGCAAGCTTTGAGTAATTTGTCTTAACGAGTCCTTGATATAGAGGCACACAACTATGACCGTGGAGCGGTTACCCGACAACCTAGAGAAGCCCAAAGCCAACTGGAGCGCCATCGCGATCGCGGTGGTGTTCGCCCTCATCGCCTTTTGGGTAACCCGCCCTGAACCATCGCTCCAAAGTCGCTCATCAGTATCGGGATTGATGACGCTGAAAACCACCGTTCGCGAGGCGATTCCCTACGAAGTCGCGCTGGCTACCCCCAAACCGTCACTGGTCGAGTTTTACGCCGATTGGTGTACAACCTGTCAAGCGATGGCCCCCACCTTGCAATCGGTTCATCAGCAGATGGAAGGTCAAGTAAATTTTGTCATGATTGACATAGACGATCCTCGGTGGCTTAAACAGGTGAAGCAATTCCAAGTCAGCGGTGTACCCCACTTGGCATTGCTCAACTCCGACCATACAGTCGTGGATACCTTTATTGGCGAAGTTCCTAAGCAGGTATTAAACCGCCGCTTGGCTGACCTACTGAGCTAAGGCAATCCATTCGCATCGCTGGATTTTCCCGTTTGTCTGCCACAGTCTGCCGATCCCCCCGCTCGTTTGCTGATCCCGTTTTTCCCTTATTACTCTCCCGTTTTAGGAGTCTTGAGCGATGGCTATTCTCAATCGACTGCTCCGGTTTTTAGAACTGCTGGAGCACATCACTGAGTTCACAGATTTCCTAACGACTCCTACCGGCGGTGCCCTGCTAGCGTGCCTACTGAGCTATGCAGGACTTTTGTTGGCTGGGTGCGATAGTCCCTCTGCCGCCATCCTTGCCAGTGCTACAGCCTTGACCTTACACTGCGGGCTCAATCGCCCCAAATTCTAGAACCTATGACCAACCGATTGCGCCGATGTCATTTGGGCTGGGCTCTCTTCGGCAGCGCTATCCTGTTTGCCACTCCCATCGCCTGCTCTGCCAACGGAATTCCTCTGACAGTAAGTACTGAAGCAATCTCAAGCTTGCCTACCCAGGACATTCAGCCACTGCTCAATGCCGACGTAGTGTACTTGGGTGAGCAGCATGACAGTGAAGCCGATCATGCGGCGCAGATGGCGATCATTGAGGCCATTTATGCGGAAGATCCGGATATTGCGATCGCCCTTGAGATGTTTCAGCGCCCGTTTCAGCCCGTCATTGATCGCTATCTGGCTGGTGAAATCTCGGAAGCAGAACTCGTCGAACAGACCGAATATCTGGAGCGCTGGGGGTTTCCCTGGGAGTATTATGCCCCTTTTCTCCGCTTCGCCCAGGAAAACCAGCTGCCGGTCTTGGCCCTCAACGCGCCCAGTGAAGTAGTGAGCAAAATTGCCCGTGAAGGGCTCGAAAGCCTGCAAGGAGAGGAGTTAAATTATATTCCCCCGATCAGCGATATCGACACGACCAATGAAGACTATCGCGCGTTCGTTAGCTCCGTTTTTGGGAGTCACGGAGGGCATGGCGACTTTAACTTTGATAATTTCTTTGCCGCTCAGGTCACTTGGGACGAAACGATGGCTGAAACCATCGCTACCTTCAAACAAACCTCGCCCGATACGCTCGTGATTGTTCTCACAGGGAGTGCTCATGTCATGTACGGCTACGGCATTCCTGATCGCGTCGCCCGCCGCCTTGGCGACTCGGTTGAGCAAACCAAAGTTTTGCTCAACTTCCCGGAAGAGTTTATCGAGGGCGATCCCAACGAAATCGCCGATATCCTTTGGTATAGCGAGTAGGGTTGACTACAATCAGGCTGTGTCCTGACATTTTTCATACGTACGGAAAGATGCGTCAACCGAAGCCCGTTTTTTACTCAACTGCGATCGCTGCCAACCTCCTGATCGCAGCCCCCTCGCTGGCCAACTGTAATGACATGGTAGGTAGCCTGGAATACTTTCAGCCTGCTATGGAGCGACTGTGGCAAGATTTGCAGACACGAACGGAATATCCCTGGGGCGATGCGCGACCCTATGGCGAGTTAATGGGCGATCGCATTATTCTCACGCATGTGTTCGATGATTTGGATGGTGAGCAGAAGGTTCAAGTAATCGATCTTTTGCAAACGAATGGTTACGGTGGACTTTACAATCTGCTGACAGAGGAAGAAAAAAACCGTCCCGGTATCGGCGCGTTGCCGCCCTATGAAATCTTCGCTCACGATGGTCGGTTAGTGACCACGGCCTACGACGGCTGTACGCTCGTGCGCCTCCTAACCGAGCGAACCCGCTATAGCTACTACTACAATCGCCTGCCCGTCGACCCCAATACCGGTGCCCGCGCTACTTATGAAGATCTCCGCAATGCCGGTCAGCCCTTTTGGCGCGATGTGCAATTTCCCATTTCTGCCGAAGACGAACGCGCTGTGCGCCTTACTTTCTGGAGCGCTGTCGGGGCCGACAAAGAAAACCAAGGCTGGTGGATTGCCTGGGTACCTGAGGGAGGGTACTTTGAGATTAACGTGCCAAAAGACTACAACCCGGCTGATCTGCAGAGGTTTTGGCGTATATCGACCATCGAATATCACTACAGAATTGTTGCCACTGATGGCACTGAACTACTAAGACGCTGGTAGGGAACTTGGCTCCGTACTACAGAATCAACGCTCTACGTTGAGCGCACCATTGCGCCGCAGCCACTGTCGCTGTTCGGAGGATAACCCCGTCGCGTCAGTAAACAAGGCACCTCGGACACGGCATCCTTCCAGACAGACGTCATCCAACTGGGCGTTCTCCAAATTCGCTTCGCGTAAATCGGCATTGCTTAAGTTGGCCCCACTCAGGTTGGCAAACTCCAGGGTTGCCCCATACAGTGAGGCGTTTCGCAAATCAGCTTGAACCAGGACAGTGTTCCACAGTACAGCGTAGTCTAGTTGAATGGAATGGAGTCGTGCCGCTGTTAAATCCGCCTCTTGAAAGTTAGCGCTCAGAGCATACGCTTCGGAAAGGTTAGCTCCGACCAAAATCGCCGCCATTAAGTCAGCCTGCACCAGCTCGGCAGTAGCAAAAGAGACCCCTGAGAGCGTAGCCTGCTGCCAGCTAGAGCGGCTGAGTTGGGCTCCCTCAAAACTCGACTGACTGAAATTTGCACCGTCAAGCTTAGCTTCCGTGAAGCTGGCATATTTAAAGCGCGCCTGCGGACCACTAGCGGACCTTAAATCAGCCCGGTCTAAACAAGCATAGGCCGCTTCAACACGGTCGAGTCGAGCACCATAAAATTGCGCCTCTGTTGCCTGGGCTCGCTGCAAGTTCACATGATCTAGAAGCGCCTGAGTGAATACTGCACGGGTTAACTGACTGTCGGCCAAGCAGCTACCAGACAGCTCGGCCAAAATTAATGTCGCATCAGACAAATTCGCCCCGTAGCCAGAAATATTGTGTAATCGCGTGCGACGCAGGTAAGCTGATGCCAGGCTCACCTTATCGAGACACATCTGGCTAAGGTCAATACCACTCAGCTCCGCCTTACAAAGAGAATCACCCGCTTTTACCCGTGCCAAAACATCAGAAACTGTGAGTTGAGCCATAGGACAAATTTAACGACGTACCTAGCATCATAAAATATTTCAGTAACAAGAGATACATTTTCAACTCCAGGTTTCCCAAAAACTTCACTTTTTGAGTTTGCTCATCTAGATCACCATCACCCATTCGTCGCCAAGCTAAGGGGAAACGCCTCGTTTTTTACTGCCTAGCGATCGTTGAGTTCATATAATTCTTGCGCCCACCCAAAAATCGTCCGGGGTGCAAGCGGTATGCATTTAGCTTCTAGGGAGTTACGGCCAATTGAGTGCATCGGTAGCGTTGCGATCGCACTCGTCGTCATTACTTCACGTTATCAAGCCTTTCGACAATCAGGATGACACCCAAGCAATGCCAGAACTCTTTGTCCCGATTCTTATCTTTGTAATCAGTCTGACGGTGCTGGTAAA
>JBCBJE010000145.1:0-9013 GCA_038523735.1 Cyanobacteria bacterium J06626_18
ATGACCCACTCGAAACACTCGAATCGTGTCGCAGTGATGCTTGAGGCATTTGGCTAAGGCTCGATGTTGCTGAGCGATCGCCGTCCCTTCATCGCCATAGCCTTGACAACGTCGATCCACCTGTTCTGTCAGGTCATCGATTGTAATCTCCGCAACGGCTACTCCCCCAGCACGGCGTAGAACTCGCCGCACTTCCGAAACCTCCAGGGAATTCAAATTCCAGGTTGGCAAGGTCCAGGGTGCTTCGGTTTCGCTGGGAAACCAAAGTCCCCGAATCAAGGCTTTCAGTTGGGTTACCAGTTCAGTTGTAGACATTCAAATTATTGAGTTAAAGCCTAATCAGTACAGCCGTATTGCCGGATGCTGCGGATCCTGGTTGCCAGTACAACTACACACATCTTAAAGAATTGTAAAGGTTAATGCTGTGTAGTTGATGGCGAAAGGCAAAAGGTAAGAGACAAAAGATTTTTAGTTCACCCAATATTCCACTGCATGGTGTTCCACGCTGCCATCCGGCATGGTGGTGCGGTTCAGCTTGGCCCCATTCAGTTCCGTCCCTTGCAATTCGGCCCATTTGAGTTCAGCGTCAGCTAGATCAGCACCTAAAAATCGAGCTTTCCAGAGCTCGGCACTGCGGAGGCTGGCACCTCTGAGGTCAGCGTCTTGCAGATTTGCTCCGGTTAGGTCAGCATCCCGTAAATTCGCCTGCTGCAGATTCGCTCCCCGCAGATTTGCCCCGCGCAGATTCGCTTTTTGGAGATTTGCGCCCTGCAGCTGAGCTTGGCTGAGGTCGGTTCGGGGGAGGTTGGCTTCGCGCATATCGGCCCCTTGCAGGTTGGCTTCCGCCAAATGGGCTTGAGGTAAATGAATTTGGCTCAGATTAGCACCTGGTGCTTCTAGCAATCGCAAAGACACCCCATCCTTGTGCAGATCCTGCAGGGCTCGGAAGCGAGCATAGCTGGTGAACAGCTTGGACGCTGCAGCATTGTCGATAATGAGCCATGCTTCGTAATGCTTTTGGGCTTTGCGATCGGGTGCGCCTTTGAAGTAAAGGATGACTGCAGCGACGATCGCAAACGATTCGGCATTTTCAAAGAAGATTGCTAGTGTATCGCGTTGGATCAAATCACTGGGCGACTGAATCGCCACCTCCTCGTCTATCCAGAGGGCGATCGCGGCTAAGCACAGCACTGAAATTAGCACCGCTAGCCAGGTTGGAATCCACTGAAACCACGCTTCTAGTTGCTGAATCAATTGTGATGAACGCCAACGCATGGGTGGACCTTATTAATTACAGTGCTTCATGCTTAAGAAACTGCACAGGGCTGGATGAATACAAAAGTGAGTAACGTTCTCTAGATTGATAGTCGGTAGTTCATAATGGCCCAGGTAAGCCTTCTGGGTGCCCGTTGGGCGTGGCATCTGTTGAGGCACCTTTGCCTTCAGAAAGCCGATATGCCAAAGCAACTTCTTGAGTTCTAGATAGTCCATCTCGAGAACCCAATCAGCTGCGCGATCGACGTCTAGTTCACCGCATACGGCTGCGAGTAAGAGGTATTCCAGTTCTTCTTTCTCAAGATGGCTTTTGCGGCCTCGAAAAATTTCAAACAGGTCCAGCAAATAGGGATACTTAAACCGATATTCGGAGGCAAGATCTTTGGTTTTTTGCTCTGAATAAGCTTCCTCAGCGGCAAAAATTGTGCCTTCTCCGATGCGTTTACCTTCACGGTAGTACTCTAAACAGAGCTTGCAAAATTGTAGAAGTTCTCTAGGACGTAACTGTGTACGGTCAATAATGTAGTCAACGGATTCTGAACTGTGAGAGGGGATTTGGGAGGCAAAGATGGAGTTCCAGCGTCGGTGTCCACCGTACTGTTGCACTTCTGGAAAACAATGGGCAATTCGCAACCCAATCAGCTCCAGAAGCTCGGCCTTACCCCAGCGAATGACTTCGACATCTTCGCGGATCTTTTGAGCATCTTCATAAATTTGAGGAATATTATCGAATAGCTCTTGACGAATCGAGATATAGACTCTCAGGTTTGGATGAATACGATTAAGTTTTTGAGCTGCCTGAAATAATCCAGCCAAAAAATACTTCGCGTCTTCTGAGTTGTCCCAACCTTTATCAAGCTCATCAATAAAGATCTTGACACGGGTCTTTTTGAGTAATGTTTTCAGACTTGGCAAGAGTTCATTGATTTCCTCAAGGCTGTAGAGAGCTTGCAGTTCACGCGATTTTTGGAAACTTTCATGGCTGCTTAACTTCACTTGTTCAAGCCGTTTTAGATACTCAAATAAGATGCCGATAGTGTTGAGATTCTGGCTGTTTAGGTTCTTTCTCACATGACTGAAAATATTTTTATGGGCGCCTATCAATAGCCCTCGCTTTTGGTCAACGATGGTCTTAAAAACGAGGTTGTAAAGTAAATATTGCCAGGCAACGGAATAGGCGCTTTGCTTACCCCAGGATCCTTCTTTCTCACTGCGTAAGTATTGCGAGAGCAGCTCATAGGAGTATTCTTCGGGAGACAGCTCAATGACCAGATGCCCCCTGCGAGCCTCTGCCGCTGCCATGTATTTGAAGATGGCACTTTTGCCCGCCCCTCGATTACCCACCAGAATCGTTTTGTCACTATTAAAGAATTTCTGGTAAGTCGAGTTTTGGTAGAAGTAGTCAGCTAGCCCCACTGCGATGTCGCGCTCTGCTGAGTCTGACCCTAAGTTGAGTAGGCGAATATCCAGTGGCATCAAACAAATTGAGAACAAACTGAGGCAGTGAGTGCAACGATTGACTCTGCCCGCTACTACTGTATAACGCTAGAGATTTTCGTAATAGTACCCTCTGGGGTTAAACGTGTTGCAGGCATCAACTAAAAGTGGAAAATTGAGGTGGTGCAAGAATCCAGAAGTCAGGAATCAGAAGGTCCCTGGCTCCTAGCTCCTAACTCCCCACCCATCCAGAGTTTCCCAGCTTCAACAGTTACTCTGTGTCAGGGATTAAAAATATTGAATTTGGATCGAAAACGTGCGATCGCTGGAGTAACCCGCTAGCCTGAGCGTGGAGTCCCAGGAGCATACTATGAGCATTCAGACGCCGGAATGGGTTAAACATGCTGTCTTTTACCAAATCTTCCCGGATCGGTTTGCCCGCACCCAGCGCCCCATTAATCGCCCCGCGATGGCTGTTCCGCTGGAGCCATGGGATTCACCGCCAACCTTGGCTGGATACAAGGGAGGGGATCTTTGGGGGGTTATGGAAAATTTGGATTACTTACAGGATTTAGGGATTACGGCCTTATACTTCACACCTATCTTTCAGTCCACCTGTAACCATCGCTATCACACGCACGATTACTATCAGATTGACCCGCTACTGGGCGGTAACGAAGCCTTTGCCGAGTTTCTCGATGCAGCCCATCAGCGCCATATTCGGGTCGTTTTGGATGGGGTATTCAACCATGCCAGTCGAGGGTTCTTTTACTTCAACGATATTTTGGAGAACGGACCGACTTCTCCGTGGCTGGACTGGTTCAAGATTGAGGAATGGCCACTGTCTGCCTACGATGGGTCGAAGCCTGCCAATTATGTTAGCTGGGTCAATAATCGAGCACTGCCGCAGTTTAATCATGCCAACCCAGCGGCACGGGAATACATCATGCAAATTGGGGAGTACTGGATTCGTCAAGGGGTTGATGGTTGGCGACTGGATGTGCCCGATGAGGTGACGGAGCCTGGCTTCTGGCAGGAATTCCACGATCGCATTAAAGCTGTAAATCCCGAAGCGTACATCGTGGGCGAAATTTGGACACCCGCTCAGCAGTGGCTAGATGGAACCCAGTTTGATGGGGTCATGAATTACCCTTTCACAGGACCGACAATGGCCTTTACCGGGGGCGATCTCGTTGTCATGGAGTTAGCCGAAATTCCCAGCTACTACCCTTATCCGACGCTAGATGCGGCTGGCTATCAGGCCAAGATCGAGGAATTGCTGGCCCTGTATCCTTGGGAAATTCAGCTAACGCAGCTCAACTTGCTGTCCAGTCACGATACAGCTCGAGCGCTATCGGTGATGGGCGATGACCAGGCTAGTTTGGAACTTGCGGTGCTGTTGCAGCTGACCTTCCCCGGTGCTCCCAGCATTTATTACGGGGATGAGGTCGGATTAAAGGGTGGATTAGATCCAGATTGTCGGCGCGTTTTTCCCCAAGAAGCGGATTGGAATCGGGCACTTTTGAAGCATCATCAAGCGTTGATTGCTTTGAGGCATCAATACCCAGCTCTGCGGACAGGAAAATATCGCACTCTGGTTGCTCAAGGCCAGCTGTATGGGTTTGAGCGGCAAGGTGAGAAGGACTCGCTCATCGTTCTAGTGAATGCGGGTGACTCCGCAGCAGAGCTTGACTTGACTGCAATTACTAAGGCTGATCAGCGTCCGCTCCAGGCTCTTTACGGCTCGGTGTCGTTAGCGCCGGGTTCGATACAGATACCGAGTCGCTCGGGGGGGATTTTGCAACGGGTTGAGCCGTAATCGCTCTAGCCGTTCTGCGTCCGCGTTGAAAGATAGTTGTAAAGAGGGTCACTACTGTGAGGGGAATGACAAACAGCAGCATGACGTTGCTAAACATGCCTAGTTGATCGTGACCTACAGTATCAAGACCCAAGTAAGCGCTATAGGCTACATAGTAACTAATGAACAGCATGCCCTCCCAGCGCGAGATACGATTGCCCGTGTAGAAAATGGGCAGGCAGGCGATCGCCACCGCTAGCATAACGGGTATATCAAACTGCAATGCAGCTGTGGAGACTGGAATGTCGGCAACGATAGCCGTTGCCCCCAATACCGTCAGAATGTTGAAAATGTTGCTGCCAACGATATTGCCCACGGCGATATCGCGCTCCCCCCGATAGCAGGCCACTACAGAGGTTGCTAATTCCGGTAGCGAGGTACCAACAGCCACAATGGTGAGACCGATGATCAGCTGGCTAACGCCCATGGCTTCGGCAAATTCAGTAGCTCCATACACTAATAAATTGCCGCCGACAACAAGCAAACCAGCACCTGCTATGAGCATGACCCCGTGGCGAACTAATTGCTGCCAGGTTTGCTCACCAGAAATGCCGTACTCCTGAGCATATTCTGCTTGCACCTCAACATTCGATTCTCGCTGGCTCTGAAAGATCAGAAATCCCGTGTACAGAACACTGCCACATAAAAAGACAATGCCATCGACCTGACCTAGCTTGCCATCCAACGAAAACAGTAGCACCAAGCTTGTGACGCCAATCATAATCGGGACATCCAAGCGAATCAGCTGTTGGGCCACCGTCAGGGGAATGATAAGCGATGCGATCCCCAGTACCATCAGGATGTTAAAAACGTTGCTGCCAATCACATTACCCAGAGCGATCTCTGCCTGCCCCAAGTATGAAGATCGGAGGCTCACAGCCAATTCGGGCGCACTGGTCCCATAACTCACAACTGTTAATCCGATCACCAGAGGCGACAAACCCACAACAGCAGCTAGCTTGGTAGCCCCACGTACTAGACCTTCCGCTCCAACAACCAGAAACACCAAGCCAGCTAACAGGGATAGTAAAACGACAAAGCTCATAGTTCAGAGGATCTTAAAAGCGGATAATTCAATTAAATGGAGATAAATGCATGGAACTCCTGAGCGGTCCTACCTCTACCATGCTAAAGCAGATTGTCTCGCGGTACCGCTAGCCTCAATTTAGATGTCGTTGAGTTGAACATAAGATGTCATCATCGATCGCCCGAAGCAATGCATCAGAGGAAAGAAAACGCTTATCCTATCTCAGTCCTTGGGAGTATGGCCAATTGCTCAATCCAAAATCTTTTGTAGTCAAAGCCAAACCCTTTACACTAAGTTACGTCGTTGGGCGATCGCTGCCCCTTTCTTTATTTATGTCCTTAGCTCCTTGGCGTCCGGTTTTGTCGCGTGCCCTACATCGTAATCGCAGCCGTGTCTACAGCCGCTATCCCCAACTCGCTACAGTGAGACCCAATGGTCGCCCTGCAAACCGCACTGTTGTGTTCCGCGAGTTCCTTCCTGAAACAAATCAACTTATTTTTATTACTGACTGCCGTAGCGAGAAGATCTCGCACTTGACCGAGAATCCCGCTGCCGAGTTGTGTTGGTACTTCACCCAAACCCGTGAGCAGTTTCGCTTAGGAGGCCAGATACAGATAGTCATTGCATCGACGCCCAATGAATCGCTCCGTCAAGTCCATCAGCATACTTGGGAAGCGCTATCGGCGAAAGCACGTCAACAATTTGCCTGGCCTCATCCTGGGAAACCGCGTGCAACCAAAGGTTTTGAAGAAACCATTCTGGATCCTCAACATCCCCTCAATACCTTTGCGGTCCTTATCTTCGACCCTGACACAATCGATCACCTCGAGCTCAAAGGCGAACCGCAGAATCGACATTATTACCAACGTCAGGCGGATGGGGCGTGGGAAGTGACGGAGGTTAATCCATGAGGGAATAGGGAATGGGAGTAGGGGAGTAGGGGAGTAAATGATTTTTTGACGAAAAATCGATTTTTATGAAGACCTGTTTGCCTCTCCCAAATCCCATCACCCCATCACCCTTCCACTCCTCCTAAATTCCGGCTCCATCCAAATACTCTGCAATAGCCCGATCGCCTAGTCGGCAGCTGACCTGATCTACGGTAACTACAGGCTGTGGGCAGTTCTCCGTGTCAGTTTTCAAGGTTTCGACCTGCTGCTCTAGGGTTTCGATGCGATCAACTAGAGCGCGAATAACCTGCGCCTGAGAGTCAGGTAGGCGTCCGTGATCCAAGGGACCGACACGTTCACCAGCGCGATAGACGACTCGACCCGGAACACCTACTACTGTGCAGTCAGAGGGGACTTCGCGTAGAACAACCGAACCGGCCCCAATGCGGACGTTATTGCCGATTTGAATATTACCGAGAATCTTGGCCCCAGCTCCAACGACGACGTTCTCCCCTAATGTGGGGTGACGTTTGCCAGACTCTTTTCCGGTTCCACCCAGCGTCACGCCCTGATAGATAAGACTGTAGTCGCCCACGATCGCAGTCTCACCGATGACAACCCCCATGCCGTGGTCGATGAAAACTCCACACCCAATGCCAGCACCCGGGTGAATTTCGATACCCGTCAAAAAGCGGCTGATATGAGAAATAAAGCGAGGAATAAAGGGAATTCCTACATTCCATAACCAGTGGGCTACCCTATGCAAGCCGAGCGCTTGTAGACCGGGATAACAGAACAGTACCTCTAACCAGTTGCGGGCCGCTGGATCACGTTCAAAAACGATTTGAAAATCCGCTTGCAATGCTTTAAGCACAGGACTAGCCCCACAGAACACAAACCAATAAAGAATATATTAACGTTTGTGTCTGCTCTCGATACGATTGATTCGCTGACCTATTCGGTGACGGTGAGCGTATAGTCAAATCGCTGCCCTTGGTCATGGCTTCCAACCCATACTCGGTAGGCTCCTGCAGCCCAGTTACTGCCAGATACTTGAGCATCGAGGTTGCTACGACTGATGTCTTGACCACACCGTACGGTGTTATCGTTAGGCCCTTGAATCAGCAGCGTTGTGTCCTGACCGCTGTCAATGGTAACGGTCAAGCTCGGGAAATCATTTTCAAGCGTCAGAATATGATCTGGAGTCGTATCGGCAAACCCCGTGCAGAGCCCCCCACCTGCTCCGCTATCAGCAATGTTTGAGAGTGCATAGGAGCCTACAGTCCGTCCCTCAACGCTGGATGATGTAGGAGGGTAGGCAGACAATGTGATTCCCTCAAAGTGAGCCGACTGGGCCACTACTGGAGCAACACTGAGTAATACAGCCAAACTCCCCAATAGTGGTAGGGGGCGACGCAGTATCGAATGTATCCGGAAAGTCATCGTCAAAGCCCTCACAATACGCTAATGCACATTTCACCAGGAGGTATCAATCGTTACTCACACCCGTCCTGATGTTTCTATGGTGGCGCGGACTGTTCAATACGAACATCGCAGTTAGGCAAGATTGCAAAGTGTCCCTATCAACCAAATTGCATCCTAATCGGCGAGTTGCAAATGAGTGACCGCGCCCTACCCTAGAGATGTAGCAACGTTTGACCCGTTATGAGTCTGATTTTCTCAATCGTTTTGATTGCGATCGCGTGGTTGCTCTCAGCTCTAGTGGATGGCCTACCCTACGTCTGGCACATCTTTGGGATGGTGCCATCGTGGTTATTTTGGATCGTATCAGCAAGCATTATCGCCTGGTTTGTCAGCGATCGCTAGGGTTTAAGCGGCGGCGCCTCCACAGTGCCATAAAGCTCTGGAATTTCTGGTGAGGGCGGTAGTGATTTGGCATCGCGGGTTTCGATGTAACCAGTGTAGTAAGCGCCCGTCTCAATCTCTAACGAGCCGACCACAACATCACCCTCAAGACGAGCAGTGCGGCTCAGCGTTAGCTTCCCTTCAGCAATTACACGGGCTTTCAACACGCCCTGCACCACTATATTTTGGGCCTTTACTTCAGGGCCTTCGACAAGGCCTGTTGGGGAGATCTCAAGGTCGCCTTCAACATCGACCTTACCGTGGACAATACCATCAACTCGAACCATGCCTTCTGCATGCAGGTTTCCCTCGAACTCTGTCTTTTGACTGAGGTACGTTAGCAAAGGGGCTGATTTTCGTCTAAACATAACAATATGGTTACCTTACCCACATTTAGACCTACATTGCGCGTCGCATTGAATCAGCAACACGGTTCCATCTATAATCTGGCACTCTCTGACTTCAGGATGTTGCCTGAGATTCAGTAAAGCGATGAAAACCACAATCCCGATACAGCATATCTACCGAATCTAAGAATCTGTTCTGTATCTCTGCATACAAAATCCTTCTGTGGGATCATTTTTGCCTCAAATCCATATGAGGCTATATTGGCTTGATCCTCGATAGGTCTTGTGCAGCATCGCATCATTTTGCCTGGCG
>JBCBJE010000146.1:0-9005 GCA_038523735.1 Cyanobacteria bacterium J06626_18
AAATACATACCGTATTTTTGCGGTTGCCATATAGAAATAGATATTGCCTTGATGCTTGGAGGCCAACATTTCGAGGGAATTACGCAGGCAATAAATTAGCATTCATCCGACAATGCTTGTGAAGCATATATCAAGCTCAGGTCAGTATCCAAGAGCTCTGCAATCGCCTAGCAACCATTGTGAATCCTGAATCGAAGAGGCATCCAGTGCTGGGCATTTTTATTAGCATGCTGCAGGCTTTTTCCTCACTCCGGGGAACCTTAACAGCAACATCGTGCATCGACAACCACTTTGGGAAGCAACTTGAACCAGTACTACCCTAAAACAACCCAGACTCCACCGGTGTCTGTTTCTGTTCTAACAGACACACCGTTCTATCTCATTAAGCTTTATACCCATGAAAACGAAGCCCTCTTTGGTGGTATTTCAGAGGGGCAGCTTGAGCTAAATGAGATGGGTCAGATAGCAGCGGATGAGTGGCAGCGTTCATCACATGCGTGTCAAGACATCAAATTAGATGACTGGATGATTTTCCCTGATCACCTCGTCGGTTTCGTTAGTATCTGCGAGGCGGTGCGTTCGCAGTCTTATCCAATCGGCAGCCGTAAGCCACGTCTACTGTCTTCCTTTATCGCTAGCTATAAAACAGCTGCTGCTAAGCGCATTAACCTCCAGCGGAATGCACCCGGAAGTTCGGTGTGGCAGCGTAGCTACCAAGAGCGGCTAATTCCTGACAGAGTCGTATTGAGCCGTATCAAACGAACACTCTTCAAGCTACCTGCTCACCTGTAGAAATATCATCTGCGCGATTGGCATCATTCATCGCGTTCTTCCAAATTGGGAATTAATCCTTTAGGCGGGCTGATTTCTACATAACCCGCCTCTAAGTCCACAACAGGCACGATTTCGTACACAAAGGGTATAAGGATGGGTTGCGGGCGGGAAGTCGGTTTTTTACGGGCTTTGCGCCTTGCCGGCGCTTTTGGGTGGGCCTCAGCTGAGACGGCTTCTTTTACCGCTGTCAGTTCAATCGCTAATAGATCATTTCCTGCCGCATACACATCCACGACAGCGCCAATGGCAGTACCGGTCGCTTGCAATCGAACTTGCAGACCAACCAGATCGGCGACGTGAAACTCACCTGGCTCGATTGCGAGGCGATCGCTGCGAGGCACCAACAATCTGGCCTCACGCAGGGCTTCAGCGTGATCCCGATGCGTGATTCCCTGTAGTTTCAGCACATACAGCCCTTTCCCTTCCAAATAACGCCCCGCTAGCAACTGAATGGGTTCAGGCTGATCCCGCCCAGGTTTGAAAATCCAGCGATCACCGGGTTCTAAAAAACGCTCGGGAAAATCACTATTGGGATAAACACGCACTGCACCATCCAGTCCCTGCGGCGCTACAATTCGCCCAATTTCTAACCAATCCTCCATCGACATATCTGCCATAGTTACCGCGATCGCTCAGGCCACAGCGACAGGGGTTTGGGAAGCTGGCTTTTGCTGATAAAGCTCGCTGACGACGCTCGCCAAATGACGGACTCCGGTCGCAATCTCGTCGTCCGTTGCGGTCAGACTAATTCGGATGCATTGGTTGGTATGCGACCAGTCTTCCTTCAGACCGGGAAAGAACGGATTACCCGGTACCACAATCACGCCGTATTGCTTCAGTCGCTGGTAGAGTTCCCAATCTTTCACGGGCAGTTCATCGAACCATAGCCAAGCAAAGATAGCCCCTTCCCCACGATGCAAGTACCAGGGAGCACTCTGTGGCATGAACCGTTCCAAGCTTTCTTCAAGAACCGTGAACTTGTTGCCGTAGTGGGGGCGAATCACCGTTTCAGCGATCTGTCCTAGAGCACCAGAGGCAATGGCTCGGGCCGCGATCGCCTGACCATAGCGCGACGAGTGAATGCAAAGGTTTGTCTGGAAAGACTGTAAAACCTGAACAATCGCCTCATCGCCTAGCGCAATACCAATTCGTTCACCCGGCAATCCAGCCTTAGAGAGGCTAATACAATGCACCATATTATCCCGAAAAATGGGGGTCATCTTAGTGAAATTCAGAGCCGGATAGGGAGGCGCATAGGCAGAGTCCACAAAGACTGGAGCCGTATGAGGAGCCGCCAAATCAGCGATCCGGTTGACCTCATCATCAGTCATCACGTTACCGGTCGGATTACACGGACGCGAGAACAAGACAAATCCTGTTTCTGCCGTGATTTCAAGCTGACTAAAGTCGGGACGATACTTAAAGCAATGGGGGCGATCGCCAATATCAATAAATGGCTTGTAAGCCTTCAGCGCCTCGGGATACAGCGAAACCCCACCATAGCCTGTGTAATCAGGACTAAGAGGTAACACAATTTCCTTCAATTGTCCCTCTGAGGTGTAACCACCAAAGGCATTTGCGGCATAGAAGTACAGCGCTTGACTGCCAGGCGTAATCAAGATGTTGCGCTCTGTCAACGATAGGTTGTAGCGCTGATTAAAGTCCGATAGCACGGCTTCAATAAACGGCTCATAGCCCTGACTAGAACCATACCGACAGACGACTTCACCATAGTCTGAGCTATTGAGTAAGTCAGCAGTACAATCACGCCAGAGTTGCTCAACTGCGGGCAAAATAACTGGGTTACCCGCACTGAGGTTGATAAAAGATCGACCATTCCCCGCCCGCAACGTTTCAATAATGTCCTTCATAATGGCGCGGACGCCAGTGAGATGAGACATTTGGTCGCCAAATTGAGTCAGGGCAGGGTTCATAAGCCAATCCGGGTTAAAGTTCAGAATATCAACACAACGTTGGATTTTGTCGATGCTATCCGATCTTTTAGGGATAGTCTTCTCAGCATCGCATGGATTTTTCTGAAAAGACAGCCGCGACAAAGCTGCGAACGCCTCTACTATCCAAGGATTAGTCAAAAATTCACATCCGTATTGGAGAGTTTAAAAGATTGTGAACACCTGGGCTCTTGGCGCGATCGCAAGCCTGCTAGCTGGACTCGGAACGGGTATCGGTGCTTTGCCAGTTTTGCTTCCCCTTACCCCTTCTGAAAAGACAGAAGGCATTTTGCTAGGTATCGGGGGTGGCATCATGCTGGCCGCCACCTCTTTTTCGCTAATCGTACCGGGGACAGAAGCTGCCGTTACTTTGGGTTACTCCTCCGCGATCGCAGCTTTGATCGTGGCAGGCGGCATCTTGGGTGGCAGCGGTGCGCTTTGGTTCATTCACAATCGGTTCCCTCACGAGCATATTTTCAAGGGGCAAGAAGGGCCTAAAGCCGATAATCTCAAGCGTATCTGGCTTTTTGTTGCGGCTATTACGCTGCATAACTTCCCCGAAGGGCTAGCCGTAGGCGTGGGATTTGGCGCGGGTGATACCTCCCGTGCGATCGCCCTTGCCTGCGGCATTGCCCTACAAAACATGCCTGAGGGATTAGTCGTTGCTTGGTCGCTCAAAAATCTGCAGTATTCCCCTCTCTATGCACTAGGTGTTTCTACACTAACCGGGTTAGTTGAACCCGTGGGTGGCATCTTAGGTGCAGGAATTGTTAGCCTTGCTCAGGAAGTTTTACCCTTGGGCATGGCCTTTGCTGCGGGTGCGATGTTGTTCGTCATCGTCGATGAAATCATTCCCGACATTGCGCAAAAAAGCCTCGGACAGAGCGGCACCTTGGGCATTATGCTCGGCTTCGTCCTCATGATGGTTTTAGATATCGTCCTAGGATGAGTTGCTGCTGGATTGCTACCTTCGACATCACTACGTTAATTCTTCTACCCTTCCACCCTTCTACCCTTCCACTCCCCGCCCAGCAATTCTGAACAGAAATCTCGCCCCGAAGCGATCTTCAAGGTTATGGTGGGTACTCTAGTGATGTTTTAAGGAAATTTGCAGGGATTCATCGTAGTAGTACGCTTGACATCGGGAGATTTGGAGCCAATTCATCAAGTGCTTAAAAAGGCAGCCCTGTGCTGATTGCGCGTCTACTAATGTCTTGCTCAGCAACAGGATACGAAGGGGATTTCCTTCGTCCTTGATCGAAGCTGCTTCAAAGATCCAGAAGCGACTGGTCGTGCCTAATTTCTCCTGGTAGGCATTTGCAAGCATCCTGTATGAACTCGTAAGGAAACCTAACAGATATGACGCAACCCAAACGCGCGCTCATTACCGGTATCACAGGCCAAGACGGCTCGTACCTGACTGAACTTTTACTCGAAAATGGCTACGAAGTACACGGCATTATCCGCCGCACTTCCACCTTCAACACAGACCGGATTGACCATGTCTATGTTGACCCCCACAGCGCCGATGCCCGTCTATTCCTCCACTATGGTGATCTGAATGACGGGACGATGCTGCGTCGTATCTTAGAACAGGTTGAACCTACTGAGGTCTATAACTTAGGAGCGCAGTCCCATGTGCGCGTTAGTTTTGATTCTCCTGAATACACAGTGGATACCGTTGCGATGGGTGCACTGCGTTTAATGGAAGCAATTCGTGACTATCAGCAGCGAACCGGTAACCAAGTCCGGTTTTATCAAGCGGGCTCTTCTGAGATGTATGGCAAAGTGCAAGACATTCCTCAAAAGGAGTCAACGCCCTTCTATCCCCGTAGCCCCTATGCCTGTGCCAAAGTTTATGCTCACTGGCAAACAGTCAACTATCGCGAATCCTACGATCTCTTTGCCTGCAACGGCATCTTGTTTAACCACGAGTCGCCACGCCGGGGTGAAACGTTTGTGACTCGCAAAATCACGCGTGCGATCGCCCGCATCGTCACTAAGCAACAGGAGAAGCTTTACCTTGGCAACCTCGACTCGAAGCGCGATTGGGGCTATGCCAAAGACTACGTTCGAGCTATGTGGCTGATGCTGCAACAAGACACCCCAGACGATTACGTTGTGGCAACAGGTGAAACGCACGCCGTCCAAGAATTCCTAGAGATTGCATTCCAATATGTCAATCTCAACTGGAAAGATTATGTCGAGTTTGATCCTCGCTATCTGCGTCCTGCAGAAGTAGACCTCCTGATTGGCGACCCTACTAAAGCTCGTGAAAAGCTAGGTTGGGAGCCCAGCGTCACATTCCAAGAACTCGTACATCTCATGGTGGAAGCTGACCTCAACGCCTTAGGAGTCAAAAATAAGGATCAGAACGGACGGATTGATCTAGCAACGGTCCGTAATGATCAATTCAGGCAACCCGTTTCATAGGAAGCGTTAGAACAGAGTAACGGTCCCACTGGCCTTGTTAGCTGAGCATAGTCGAACCTCATAGCTGACTGCAGTCGCATACGCAGTGGCTCCTTCGGAATTACTAGCGACCTCTTAGCCAAGTTCGCTTTCGACTCTGCTCAAGGGACATTTACCGACCATATTCAACCGCGAGCAAGATTTGAGCGGTCTTGTAAGCGTGTCTTCAGACTAACAGGGCCTTGGACATTGGTACGCTTTTGGGGGACAGGTCATTAGTGGGATCAGGTGCACATTCAAGCAGCTAACACAGTAGAGAATTATGAGTACACTCAACCTTGAAGATAAGCGTATTTTGGTTACTGGCGGTGCTGGATTCTTGGGTAAACAGGTCGTTGAGCAACTAATTGCAGCAGGGGCAGATCCCCAGAAAATTAGCGTGCCACGATCGCGTGATTGCGACCTCCGCGTTTGGGAAAGCTGTCAACGCGCTGCCGATCAACAAGACGTTATTGTTCACTTGGCAGCTCACGTGGGCGGCATTGGTCTCAATCGTGAAAAGCCTGCCGAGCTGTTTTACGACAACTTGATGATGGGCACACAGCTGATTCACGCCGCCTATCAGGCTGGCGTACAGAAGTTCGTATGTGTGGGAACGATCTGCGCCTATCCCAAATTCACACCGGTCCCCTTCAAGGAAGATGACCTCTGGAATGGTTATCCAGAAGAAACCAACGCTCCTTATGGCATCGCTAAGAAAGCCCTTTTGGTGCAGCTTGAGTCCTACCGGGCGCAGTACGGGTTCGATGGCGTGTATGTCTTGCCCGTAAATCTTTACGGGCCTGAGGACAATTTCAATCCCAAAAGTTCGCACGTCATTCCGGCTTTAATTCACAAAGTTTATGAGGCTCAGCAGCGGGGCGATAAGTCCCTTCCCGTTTGGGGGGATGGCAGTCCCACACGTGAGTTCCTTTACTCTACCGATGCGGCCCGAGGCATTGTCCTGGCAGCGCAGGTCTACAGCGCATCTGACCCAGTTAACTTGGGTACCGGCGAGGAAATCAGCATCAAAGATTTGGCCGAACTCATCTGTGAGCTGATGGGTTTTGAAGGAGAACTCGCCTGGGAAACCGACAAACCCAATGGTCAGCCGCGTCGCTGCTTGGATACAACGCGAGCGCGTGACGTTCTCGGATTTGAGTCCCAAATGTCCTTCCGCGAAGGTCTGAAGCACACGATTGACTGGTATCGCAGCCACGCAAATCAGATGGCGTTTGCAACGGTTTAGCGCGATCGCTGATTTGACGAATCACAATTAAACAACAGCCCCTGGGGTTTAGCGCACCTTATCTGTGTTGAACTTTGGGGGTTTGTTCTTGGTTGTTCGTTGGTAGTTGGTAGTTGGTAGCTGGTAGTGTTGGGGTGAGGCATTTGGAACATAGAGTTTTGGTAGTTAGCAAGTATACGAGCCAAATGCCTCGCCCTTAGGGATTCTGCTCCCCCAATTACCCCTGCCTCCCCTCGCTCCTTCTACCTCCCTTTACCCTTTTCCCCTGAGTCCTTCGAGCTATCTCACTCACTACCCACTGCCTATTGCCCCACTCCCCTCAACTCTGGCAAATGGGAATTTGAATGATGAATTTAGCGCCTTGTCCTTCTGTAGAAACACATTCGAGGGAGCCGCCGTGCTTTTCAACAACAATTTTGTAGCTGATAGACATCCCCATGCCAGTTCCTTTGCCCACGGCCTTGGTGGTGAAGAACGGATCAAAGACTCGATGATGCAGACTTTCAGGAATGCCGGGACCGTTATCCGCGATCGCAATCTGCACCTGCTGATTGTTGAGGTGCGTTGTTTCAATAGTGATCTGGCTTGAGTCAGCCGCGCCTGTTATGAGTGATCGTGCTGCATTCGTCTCTTCCAGAGCATCAATCGCGTTCGACAAAATGTTCATAAAGACCTGATTGAGCTGCCCAGCGTAACATTCGACTGGCGGTAAATCTTCATAGGCTCGCACCACCCGAATCTCAGGTCGATTCGGAGCCTTCTTGAGGCGACTACCAAGGATAACTAGCGTGCTCTCAATGCCTTCATGGATATCTACGACTTTCATCTCGGCTTCGTCCATACGCGAGAAGGTTCGTAGCGATAGAACAATCTGGCGAATCCGCTCGGTCCCCGTCCTCATTGACTGCAGGGTTTTTGGTAAATCGTCCTGCAAAAATTCCAGCTCTACAGTCTCGACTTCCTCTTGAATCTCAGGCTCTGGGTCTGAATAAGTCTGCTGATAGAGATCCAACACGTGCAGCAAATCTTGAGTGTATTCCTCTACGTAAGCTAAATTGCCGTGGATGAAGTTAACCGGATTGTTGATTTCATGGGCCACCCCAGCAACAAGCTGCCCTAGGCTAGACATCTTTTCGCTCTGAACCATCTGCATCTGGGTGCGCTGCAGCTCATTTAGAGTTGTTCTCAGCTCTTGGGTGCGCTCTTCTACACGTTCTTCCAATTCTTCGTTGCTGGTTTCTAAAGCCGCAAAGGATTCTCTCAGCTGCTGTGCCATGTGGTTGTATGAGTGGGAGAGCATATCTAACTCTTGAATCCCACTATCTTCTACCGTTTCGTCTAAGTCACCCAATGCAATCCTTTCGCTAGCCTGATTCAAACGTTGAATCGGCATGGCGATACGCCGAGCAGTCAGCAGACCAAAAATCGTAGCTATCAACAACGCAGCGATACACAATAAGATAGTGGTACGTGTATTTGTGTGAATCTGCTCCATGAACTCGTTCTGAGGAATAGCCACCACTACCACCCAGTCCAACCCATATTCATCTTGCCAAGGGCGCATTTCTACAAAGTATCGTTCGTGGTTGAGGTCAAGCCGCAAGTCCTTTGCCACAGAAACTGTATGAAACCCATCAAAAGAGCGCTGCAGCTTCTGAGTAATTCCCCGCACAATTGGATCAGGACTATCCAATGCGTTGATGCGCTGAATTTCTTCACCAACCAACTTGAAGGGTTTATGGCTACCTGAATTGGCAATGAGCGTACCATCATGCTCGACAATAAAAATTTGACCTGCCTGGCTAACTTCGATGTTCTGCAAAAAATCGCTGAGCTTCAGCAGGTGAATATCCGCAGCTACCATCCCTAGCAGTTGATTATTTGCATCGTAAATGGGACGTCCAGCTGAGGCTGTGATGTAGGGATAGCCACCGGGAAACATCCATGTGTAGATGCGCGACCAAACTGGTTTTCCGGCCTCGATAGGCTCAGTGTACCAAGCCTCATTCAGGTGATCATACTGAAAGGGTTCGTTGACCTCGATGCGATTTCCTTGGTCATCAGTCAGATAGTTCAAACCATTGTTGGGCAGTTGATCGGTCCAGTCATCAATGGTGACCGTTTTGCCATCGTAGCGAGCAGCCCCTGCACCTTCGCCATTAGTTAGCCCAAATCCAATATAGGTCAGATTGTAGGCCTGCATTTGCTGCCAAAAGTATTTGCCTGCCGCTTCGCGATCGTTAACATCCAGCAGTCCCATTTGAATAGCAGCCGCATTAATTTGACTAACCTTATGGGGAATTTCCAAGTACTGATCAAGGTGACCTTCCACCGTCATAGCTACCTCGTCTGTCAGGTCTTCAGCAAGCTCACTAACTGCTTTTTGACCATTGCGAAAAGACAGGTATCCAACCAGTCCAACAGCCCCAAAAATTTGGAGGACGAAAGGCAAGACTAGAAACAGCTGTAGCGGTCTACCTTTGGTAGGCTTGAAGGCTTGCATATGACCCCAAATGAAT
>JBCBJE010000147.1:0-8990 GCA_038523735.1 Cyanobacteria bacterium J06626_18
CTGCCTGTGAGACAAAGCTTTAACTCGCTACAAGTGGCGCACTCTGACAGCAGGAATCGCAGCTATAGAAAGCCAATGTCATAGCTCTGCAATCATCCTACTGTTCTAGTATTAAAGACTTCACTGAAATCATAGGGGGGTAAGCCCGTATGCCTAAAGTGGCGATCGCCCTACCTGATGACATTTCAGCAGGTGTGCAGGCAGATAATCACTCAGTATCTCGTTCTTCGAATATTTGCTGACAGTAGGATTACAACACCACAATATCAACCGCATCCATGGCTGAGACTTTCCTGTAATCTCATATCTGAGCTCTTGTAGCTGGATACCACTTTTGTCAAGAAGTTGTTTCGTTGAGGATCACCTGTGGAGTTTGTAGAAGGGCACGCAATTGACATGGCGACGATGTCAAGTTCCCATGCAGTGGCCTTGGACTTGATCGACTCTGCTCTCAGACGCCTGTTTGGTATTGGCTATTACATTCGTCAACGCAAGCCCTTTATTATTCTCGACAGTTCTGAACCCGAACCCATACCAGATGTGGCGGTTGTCCCAGGACTGATTCGCGACTACGGTGATGCGCATCCCTCTGCTGCCAAGCTGATTGTGGAGGTCGCTGACACCTCACTAGTCTACGATCGCGAAGTCAAAGGTAGCCTTTACGCGAAGGCAAGCATTAGCGAATATTGGGTGTTGAACATCGGCGATCGTCAACTCGAGGTCTACACTGACCCCGTGCCAGACGCGACTGCCACCTACGGCTTCAGCTACAACAGCTACCAGCTCTATAAACCGGGACAGTCCGCCGCCCCCATTGGCATGGTTTCGCAGGCGATCGCGATCGAAGATGTGCTGCCCTAAGGAATCGGATCATTCCCGAAGGGACCGGGTCTCTCGGAGAGACCCGGTCCCTCATTCTCAATCAAGCGATAGGAGGCTACTACTAAAGCCCGCAGACGGATTTGGGTTGAACTGGACACCAGCCCTCCTCTTCGACTGGATTGTCCTTAAGGTAGAGGTTTCTCAAGTTAGTCAGGCCCGTTAGCGACGCCACATCTGTGATTTGATTCTCACCAAGAACAAGCGTGTTTAGTTTGGTAAGACCCGCCAGTGGCGTTACATCTACTACTTGATTTTTATTGAGATCAAGATATTCCAAGTTAGTAAGATTAGCCAGCGACGTAATGTCTGTAATTTCATTCTCATGCAGGCTTAGTCCGTTGAGATTTGTGAGGCCAGCCAGCGGCGTAATGTCGGCAACCGCAGCATAATTTAGATCGAGATAGCTCAAATTAGTGAGGCTGGCTAGCGGTGAGATCTCCGTAATTGGATTAGCTCCGAGCGAAAGCTCTTGTAAATTTGTCAGTCCAGCCAGTGGTGATACATCTGTAATGGCGTTGTATGTAAGGAAAAGAGATTTCAGGTTGGTAAGCTTAGCCAACGGCGTCAAATCAGTAATCTGGTTGTTTTCAACACGAAGGTAAGTCAAGTTAGTGAGGCTAGCCAGCGGTGTAATATCAGTTGTTCCAGTACCACCGAGGTTTAGGTGATGCAGATTGGAGAGATTCTCTATTGAATCTAAGTCCTTGACTTGAGCATCTTGGAGATCAAGAATTTTCAGATGGGTAAGGCTGGCTAGCGGCGCGAGATCAATCGCGCGATTAATGTTTTGAAACCCACCCAAGTAAAGCTGATCCATGCCGGCAAGTTGGTCAGCAGCCGCATAACAATCTTGAGTCCCAGCAAAACTCAACAGCACATCGACTGTATTTCGAGCCTCGGACGTTAAACGCTCTTTATTGGCACACCAATCACTGAATGTCTCAAGCGAGGCAGTGTCGATAGGCGTTGTCAGGGTCTCTGCATCAATTGACGATGTAGACGGGGCTGAATCGGCGGGTGGTGTAGGTGCATTTGAAGACTGCCCTGCAAAAACGCCCAAAAGTGTCACACCCAATGCGCCCGCAGCAAAGATAGCAGCTACCACGCCAAAAACCGATATTGCCGACCGTTGCTGCTCTTGTAGAAAAGCTTGAAATAAAGAGAGATTTGGGCCTGCAGGTGACTGAGGTCGAGCAAGCCGCGAATGATGCTGGCGGTGAGGTTCTATTTCTAACGCTTCGTCAAACTCAGCAGGACGGTAGAGAGCGGGGTCTGAGTGGGATGTAGCAAAGTATTGCTGTGAAGGCGATCGCTGCTGAAGACGAGGCTGCATTTCCAAAACCTCATCAAACTCGGCAGGATGAGGGGCCGAAGCGATCGCACCGGATTTCGAAGGATGCGTCTGTGGTAATGGCGTCGGTGAGATGTAGGGCGCTCTGGCAGGAGAATGAGGGGTGAGGGCCGCGATCGCATCCCGCGCTGAGTCAAATCGTTCTTCTGCTAACGGTTCCAGCAAGGTGTCCAGCCAGTCAGCGAACGCTGCAGAGACCGTGACATAAGGGCGAAAATCACACTTCAGACGCTTTTTCGGCAACTCAGACGGCGATCGATGGGTGAGCAAATTTAGCAAGGTTGCTCCCAGGCCATATAAATCTGTTGCTGGATAAGCTTGTCCCTGAAACTGCTCCGGAGCCATGTAGCCATAGGTACCGACAACCGTGCTGCCAAAGGCGACTGTATGCCGATAGACGCTTTGCACCGCCCCAAAGTCCACCAAAAAGATTTGTCCATCGTCGCGTTGGATGATGTTTTGGGGCTTGATATCCCGGTGAATAATCGGCGGGTTGAGTTCGTGAAGGTACTGCAGGATTTGCAATACCTCCAAGGCGATACGCCGTACTTCAGCTTCGGCATAGCGCTTGCCTGCAGTGACCAGACTGGCTAAGGACTTTCCTTCAACCAGTTCCTGGGCAATGTAGAAAAAGCGGTTGTCTGCTGAATCGACTTGAAAGTAGTCAAGGTAGTTAGGAATAGCCGGGTGCTGTAAGTTTTCTAAGACTTGGGCCTCGCGCTCAAACAGGGCCAGTTTTTTCCAGTCGCTTAGGCCCTTGAGGGAGAGTTCTTTGAGGGCAACTCGGTGCCCTGTAATCGCGTCTGCTGCGGTGTAGGTGATGCCGCTGCCGCCTCGTCCCAAAACGCTCAGAATGCGATAGCGGTCTTGAACAACGGTCCCGGACTGCCGTGCTTCATGCATTGGACTTATGTGTTGTGGAGAGTATCTCAGTTATAGCTTCAAGCTGAGGATCCGTAATTCCAAATGAAGACGTTCAACGACTGCGTCGCCAGTTGAACCAGTTTTCGGCCCAATCGCGTCGCCACTGGCCCGGTTGCCAGCGATCGCGCTGCCATTGCTGCATTGCCTGCCGCACAATATCACCGAGGCTGTGAGGCAACAGCGGATGATCCGCAACTGCATGCCAAGAGACTTTTTGAGCCATCAGCAGTGCCATCATCTGCACCCATTCACTGGCCTCAGGTCCCACACCATGCACGCCCAGAATTTGGCCGTTGCGATGGGCGATCAGCTTACAAAATCCGATTGTGGACTCTAGCCATTGGGCTTTGGGATTTTCGTAGAGGGATTGTCGATGCATCAGCAGATCGGCCTCACCGTAGCGCTGGCGAGCTTGGGGTTCCGTCAATCCGACGCGGGCCATTTCCGGCTGCGTGGGTAAATCGTAGGGGAGGGTGCAGTAATCAATGCGGCGACGGTTCCAGAATAGGGCGTTTTCGACGGCAAAGAGGGCTTCCTGGCGAGTGATCGCAGGCATGCCATAGCCACCCAGCACCGAACCACAGGCATAAATGCGGGGATGTTGGGTTTGCAGATAAGCGTTTACCGTGAGGGGGCGATCGCACTTCACAAACTTCTCTAAGTCTGTCCCGACCAGATTGGGACGATAGCCAGCCGCCACGACTACAGTCTTCGCTGTGACCGTTTCCCCCGATAGTTGAAGTGAGTAGGTGGTGGCGTCATTGGTCGCGATCGCTTCCACCGTTGCCCCTAAATGCAACTGCACGCCTTCCGCCTGCAGCTGTGCTGTGATCCAGCGTGAAATATCGGGATCTTCTCGATTCAATAAAATCGCATTGGGCGTAATCAACGTGACGGGAATGTTCCAACGGCACAAGAGCTGACAAAGCGCCAGCCCCAAGGGAGCACTGCCCAGAACCGTCACAGACTGAGGCAGCGTCTCTAGCTGCAACACGGTCTCGGGCGTTTCATAGGGAATCCAGCTGAGGCCAGAAATGGACGGTATTTTAGGGACGCTACCAGTTGCCAGTAAAACCGCGCGGGTAGTCAGTTGCCGGGTGGCGGTAACCACTTGCAGGGGGCGATCGCCTACCAGCTGTCCGTGCTCGGCAATCACATCCACCCCTTGCACCATAAGTTGCTGAGGCTCATCGCTGACAAGCGTTGCGGCAATGAGCTCAGCCCTTTGAATGGCCCACTGCCAAGTCGCTAGCGCCGCATCTGGTTGAGTATTGCTAGGCATAGGGAGCCGGGTTGACCAAAGGGCCCCCAGCGTCTGCAGGGGCGATCGTCGTCCGTCGAGTCCCTGCAATACAAGGGCAACACGGGCTCCCAATTGAGCTGCATGGCGCGCCGCGTCGTACCCTTCCTGGGTTCCGCCCAACACGACTAAATCGTAGTCAACCGGCATGTTCCCTGTTTCTCGCTACGCCAACCGGATTCGAGTGTAGCGCTTGAAGGATACGACCGCCTGCACGCCGCGATATTTCTGGTTTTAGACAAACTCTTGTTGACGTCTTCTCTGCTAACTTTCCCCTTATTTACTTGCCACTAAAATTCCATACCTGACTAGCCCTCGCTGAAATCCCCATCGCATCAGGCCCAACGCCAGCGCACCTTGAATGGTAGGCCAGCCAGATTGCACCAGCCCCACGATCGCCTCCCACTGCAGTGCCGAAGCAATCACCGCATCCCAAAACGGGGCAACCGCCTGGGACCAGTCAGCGATGTGGATGTGTGTCAATCCTGCTTGGTCTGCCAACTCAGCATACTCCGGTAGCGACAGCACGTAGGGCAGGTGATACACCTGATACAGTGCCTCCAAATGCTGTTTCTCAGAGGTCGTCAATTGGCCCGCAAGCGAATTGGTTGAGCGGTGACACCAGGTTGCCATCAGGAGCTTGCCGCCCGGTTTCAGTAGTCGATAGCTTTCTTTAAAGAACTGAGCCTTGTCGGGGTAATGTTCACCACTTTCCATCGACCAGATCAGGTCAAACTGCTGGTCAGCAAAAGGCGTGTTGAGAACGTCCGCCACCTGGAATGTTGCTCGATCAGCCAGGCCAGCCGCGATCGCCCGAGCCGCAGCCCGTTCTGCCTGCAGGGGACTCAGCGTAACGCCTTGCACCGAGGCTCCAAAGCGATCGCACAGATACAGCGCACCGCCGCCAATGCCACACCCCGCATCCAAAATAGCGTGAGCCTGCTGAACCTCTCCCCACTGCAAGAGAGTATCGATTAGGTCGACTTGAGCTTGGTAGGAATCTTTGCGATGCGTTCCAGTAAGACCGTAGAACCCATGATGCATGTGCTCCCCCCACAAGTTCTCCCACAGTCCCGAGGAGGTGTCATAAAACGTCTGTATTTTCTGATGTAGCTCTGAGCTCATGGCAATTTTTTCAGTTCCTCAGGCAGTGTAGTGGTCGAAGGCAACCCGTGAAAAGATAAGCATCAACATTTATCATGTTTAGCGCTTAGGCAAAGCCGTGTACTTGTGCTTCGCTCCCTACGTTCCGTTATTTGAGCAATTCATGGGCCTCTTTGAAATGACCGTGCCACGCACCATCTGCGCTGGCTTCTTGATGCTGATTGCAGTCGGAACTGCACTGCTCATGCTGCCCTTTGCTACGGCATCGGGAAACTGGAATGAACCCATTGTGGCGTTTTTCACAGCTACCTCAGCCGTGTGTGTAACCGGGCTCATTGTGGTAGACACGGGCAGCTACTTTTCATCCTTTGGGCAGTTCATCATTCTACTGCTGATTCAGGTGGGAGGGTTGGGGTACATGACCGCAACGACAGTACTACTGCTGATTCTCAAACGGCGACTGGGGCTGAAAGAACGCTTGGCGGTTCAGCAGTCGATGGATATTCAGGAACTCTCAGGAGCAAGATCGCTCATAGTTTCAATCATCAGTATGACGCTGATCTTAGAGCTGACGGGGGCTTTTCTGCTGCTGCCCATACTGTCGAAGGATTACGGCAATGGCTTCGGCCTATGGCTTTCAGTGTTCCACAGCATTAGTGCCTTTAACAATGCTGGATTCAGCCTCTTTGCTGACAGTTTGGTGCAATACGCCCGCTCGACTTGGCTCAATGTGATTATCACAGGACTGGTGATCTTTGGCGGCATCGGCTATCAGGTCATTATGGAAGCGTTCGCATGGGGACGCGATCGCCTGCAGCGCCGCAGCAAACGTCCCTGTTTTTCCCTCCACTTCAAAGTCGTCACGACGACCACCATTGCGCTCCTCCTAATTGGGACGATTGCCCTGCTGCTCCTGGAATACAATAATCCTGAGACCCTGGGCGGTTTTCGCCCTTCTGATAAGCTCACAGCGGCTTGGTTTCAGGCAGTCATTACCCGCACTGCCGGGTTCAATTCCATTGATATCAACGCCATGACGGACGCTTCGCTGTTTCTCATGGTTGCCCTCATGTTCATCGGGGCAAGTCCCGGCAGCACTGGCGGCGGCATCAAAACCACGACAGCTCGCATCTTGTTCACCAGTACCCGTACCGTCCTTAGGGGCTACGAATCAGTCCTTGCCTATCGCCGCGAAATTCCATCGGCCCGCATCCTAAAAGCGGTCAGTGTGGTCGTGGGCTCCGGAGCAATGGTCGTTGCGGTGACTATTTCGCTCGCCCTGTTCAATCCCGAGTTTGGCTTTTTGAGTCTCTTCTTTGAGGCAGTTTCAGCCTTTGCCACTGTGGGCTTATCAACTGGCATCACAGCCGATTTATCGGTTCCCTCACAGCTGGTCATCATCGGCGCCATGTACGTCGGACGGGTCGGTGTCCTGCTATTTATGGCTGCCCTTGTCGGCGATTCGAGGCCGACGATGGTGAACTATCCGGAGGAGGATTTGTTGGTGGGATAGGGGAGTGGCGCGATCGCACAGATATGCTAGGGTAAGCAATGACTATAGCGGGATGTAGCGCAGCTTGGTAGCGCACTTCGTTCGGGACGAAGGGGCCGGAGGTTCGAATCCTCTCATCCCGATTCTTCTAAACCCTACTGCTGAAGCGCTTTGTGGCTTATACATCAACCTTTTGATGATGCTTGCATGTTGTCAACAACGGGAAGATGTTGGTCACTTTTGGGCGTCTTTGAACTCACAAGTGGTAGGAAATTGGTAGGAAATTAAGACCACGCAAAATACCGTTGTAGCCCGCTCCCCCCTTAGCAGCGAGCTAGTCACTGGCTTTGTCAAAGTAGAAAATGACGAGGGTAGGTTGAGGTTACGCTTCAGCTATGGAGGTAAGCGCCACACAATCGCTGTCGGCTTACCTGATTCCCAGATCAATCGCATTGTGGCTCAGCAAAAGGCGACCCAGATTGAGCTCGATATCGCCTCTGGTAACTTCGATTCAACTCTGAAGAAATACAAGCCCCCCAAAGCTTCTAGCAAAAAGCCTGCAACAGCAACTGTGCCAGGGCTATTCCAGAAATTCATGGATACTCAGTCCAAGGCGAAAGACCTGCAAGTCGGGAGCCTATGCCGGTACACAGCGACGTTGCGACATTTGGAAGCGTTTTTCCCTAAGGAGTCGCCAGATGGGATTGACGCTAAATCGGCTGAAAATTTCGCAAGGTATTTGAAACGTCAAGTCGCTGACCGAACGGCAAAGGACTATCTCATTTTGGTTCAGTCCTGCTGGAACTGGGCTGAGCAAACGGTGGAGCATAATCCTTGGTCGGCTGTCCTCAATCAAGTGAAGCCTGCCCCTAAACAAAAGGTCAAACCGTTTACGTTGGCTGAAGTTCAAGCGATTTTGACCGAGTTTGGAACAAATCGGTATTACCAGCACTACGCCGATTTCGTTGCCTTCTTGTTCGGCACGGGATGTCGCTTTGGTGAAGCGGCAGCGTTGCGATGGCGGCATATTGCTGATGACTACTCAACCGTCTGGATTGGGGAGTCTGTTTCTAGGGGAGTCTGCAAGACGACAAAAACCGGTAAAGATAGGACGGTAACGCTCACCGCCAAAGTTGCGGCGATGCTGGCGGCCAGAAAGCCTAAACACGCGGATCCAAATGCACTTGTGTTTCCTGCGCCTAAAGGCTCATACATCAATGACCATACCTTTCGCCGTAGAGCGTGGAGTCGGATTCTGGACAAGCTCAAAATCCACTACCGTAAGCCCTACGCAACTCGCCATACGGCGATCAGCCATGCGCTGGCCAATGGAGCTGATCCGTTAGCGATCGCTGAGCAAACGGGACACGATCCACAAATTTTGTTCAAGCACTATGCTTCTGTGATTCGAAAGACTGCGGTCATGGTGGAGTTCTAACGTTCGCAACTCATAACTTGCGCCCGAACCAAACAACCCTGCCCATGATACTCAACCCATTAGATTTATCAGATAAGTCCAGGGAAAACGTCTCGTAGGCAGGGTTATCGCTCAGAACTCCAATGACGCTATGGGGTAGATACTGTAAGCGTTTGACCAAGATTTGGTCACCCAGCTTCAGCAGAAAAAGACCGTGGGCGATCGCCTCCAGGTCTCGACAATGCGTATCGACCAAAAGCAGATCACCCGTCACCAAGGTTGGCTCCATGCTGTCATCTTTTACTTGAGTCAGCAGCAACTGGTTACAACTGCCAGCAAACTCAGATTGCAACCAGGTTTTCTCGAAAGCTAGCGGTTCTTGATAGATGTACTTTCTGGATTTAATCCAAGATTGGCTCCAGAATCGCCACGATCCGGTGGCCCACCAGCGAGCCATTGAGGTCTATCAGGCCAGTTTGCTGAGCAACCAGAAGAAACCGACTCGTCGTGCTTCTCGAAG
>JBCBJE010000148.1:0-8940 GCA_038523735.1 Cyanobacteria bacterium J06626_18
ATATCCCTATCTGAGAGATCGGAGGGATGAATCGTAATCGCTTCTAAAAGCGCCCAAGAAACAAATTATCTTATTGTCAAGGACGCGTATATTTTATACAAGGAACCTGAGAGAAGCGATCGCCTGGAACACCTCAGCGAGGGTTCCCAAATTCCCTCATAAATTTAACAGAGAAAACAACTCGTTATCATTTTTAACGCCAATGAATTCTGGGCTGCATGGCAAACCGCCACGCTGTCGCTGCTCCGAGGGCCTGACCTAATCCGTGAGTTTCTCCAAACAAAATTAGACTGCATTCATACGGACGAACGCAGTCTATAATTCTTGACATTTGCTTCTGGGATCAATACGTAGAGGAAAATACTAGGCCAGTTGCCTTGGAGTTCTGGCTCCTAGATCCCGTAAGGCTTAACAAATCAAAAGTAGCTTATCACCCTTTCAAGAGTAAGAAAAGACTTGAAAAATCTGTTTCTAGGGGCTTAAAAGGGCTATAAGCAGTGCCTGACTACTCGACCCAAAGGGAGCCAAGGCCAAGACCATTACACGAAGCTAAACTGGGCCGTGTTGTTGAGGTCAACCGTGGTGACATCAACCGATTCTAAGAATCCGATTAATTCCCCATTCTGCGAACCATCGCCTTCCCAGAAAATGCCTACGCCGTCACTTCCACTGAGCTGAAGTGCCTCTAGGCGATAATCGGCAGCGGTACCCGATAACTCAACTACATCGAGCGTAATGTCGTAGTCCGTAATCAGGGCAAGGTCGCTTAACCCCTGGTCAGAAAGGTTGTCATCGTCATAGAAAACACCATTAGCGTCACCCAAGACAAAGGTGTCAACTGCAAAGACGGTATCGCCCAGATCGCCGTCATCGCCGGTCAACGTATCGAGTTCGCCCTGCCCCCGAACGACTGCTTCGGCACCGATCAACCGGTCGATGGCACGACCGCCTCGCAGGATATCGTCGCCTGTCCCGCCATTGAGTGTGTCGAGACCCTTGCGACCTTCTAGAAGGTCATCACCACTGCCGCCGAACAGTTCATCTCGGTTTCTACCGGCAAAAATTTCATCATCCCCGGCACCGCCAAAGAGCTGGTCGTTGCCGTCCCGGCCAATAAAGGTATCGTCGCCGTCTTCGCCGTAGGCAATATCGTCACCATCGCCAGCGTCTATGGTGTCATTACCGCTGCCCCCGAGGATTAGGTCATTATCGTCTCTGCCCTCGAGGGTATCGTTGCCATTGCCGCCTGAGAGGCGATCGTCGCCCCTGCCAGCGGTGATGGTGTCATCACCATCGCCACCAACCAGGGTGTCAGCACCCGGACGCCCCCGAAGCGCATCACTACCACCACCGCCATCGACGATGTCATCGCCCAAGCCGGCAAAAATGCTATCGTTCCCGTCGGTGCCCAGAATCGTAATTGGATCTTCGGTGAGTGGAGCTAAAAATTCACCAGGATTAGTAAGGATGTTAGTGAATTCAACATCACTGATATCGATAGCGACATCATCTGGAACTTGATCCTCGGGCTGCTGAACAATGATGTTTGCTGTCGAGCTGAGGCTCTCGCCGACCGCGCTGTCGGTCACTACGACCGTAAAGGCAAAGCTGTCTGCCGTGAGCAAATCGGGATTTGGGGCGCGCAACACACCCGCGTTATCGATGTTAAAGAGAGCGGCGTCTGGCCCCTCGATGTCGTATTGCAGGAACTGCCCGGCATCCGGGTCAATGGCAACAACCGTGCCGATCGTCAGCGTTCCGGCTCCAATCTCGTCCGGTAGGAAGAATCCTTGATCGCTCACGATGGGAGCTTCATTGGCATCCAAGACTGCTATCGTGACAGTCTCCGAGACTTCAGGACCCTCCGGACTCCCGTCAGAAACGGTGACCTCCAGCGAGAAGGACTGAGGTCCGTCTTCAAAGTCCAAGGCAGCCTCTTCTGTGAGGGTGATTTCACCGTTTGAATTGATGGCAAAAAAGCCGTCTTCGTTGCCGTCTGTCAGGCTGAAGGTTAACGGTTGGCCTTCAGGGTCCGCTGCCATGACAGTGCCAACGACTGCGCCCGCTTCGCTATCTTCGGCGACCTCAAATTCGAGAGCGCTCGTGTCAATCACAGGCGGCTCAGCAACGTCGGTGACATTGATGGTGGCAGTTGCGGTGTCGGATAGCTGACCATCACTGACTTCAACTTCGAGGGCAAAGGTGGGGTTTTCACCTTCAAAGTCTAGATCCGCCCCGTCGGCGATAGTGATCGCCCCGGTGCTAGCATCCAAGTCAAAGTTGCCCAACTCGTTGCCGCTGAGAATCGTGTAAGTTAGCGTGCTCCCTGCATCAAGGTCAGTTGCTTCGAGCATGCCGACTGGGCCATCCGTCCGATTTTCAGAAACGTCGAAACTAGCGTCGTCTAAAACCGGCGCTTCGTTGGCGTCTGTGAGGCCGAAGGTAATGGTGGCGGTGTCGTCTAATCCTTCTGGATCATTCACGATGACGGTTAACGAAAACTCGGACTGCGTTTCAAAATCAAGCTGTGCCGAGTTGCTCACGAATAGGGCGCCGCTGGGGTCGATGCCGAATGTGTTGGGCGGGGCGCCGTCCACAATTGCAAACGTCAGCGTATCGCCCTCAGGGTCGCTCGCAACGATAGTGCCAATAGTTTGCCCATCAGGGATGTCTTCGGGGATGGGGTCAAACGTTTGGTCTTCAATGGTAGGCGCTTCGTTGACATCGGTGACCTCAATCGATATGTCAAACGAGTCATCGGGGGTATCGCCAATTGTGTCATCGTCAACTTCGACCGTTACGTTTAGCTGGGCTTGCGTATCAGCATCGAGTTCGGCATTGGCAATCAGAAACAGCTCGTCATCGACAATCTCGAATAGCGCTGCGTCGTCACCGCTGAGACTCAGGACATTGGTGCCCAATTCATCATCGCTAACTTCAATATCGGCCACCTTGATGAGGGTAACCGTCACCACGTCCTCTGGAAATGATGGAACGATGTTCTCGACCGTGAGCGTGGGCAACTCATTCACGTCTGTCACATCAATGGTGACGGTGGCGGTATCAGACAGATTGGCGCTGTCGGTAGCGGTAACCGTTAAGACAAACTGTGCTGTGGTCTCAAAATCAATCTGCTCGGTGTCGGTAATCGTGATGTTGCCATTGCCATCAATAGCAAACAGACCCTCTTCATTGCCCGCCGTGATGGCGTAGCTGACGGTGTCGCCTTCGTCCTCATCATCCGCAGGAACTGACCCCACTAGGTTGCTTTCAGGATTTTCTTCAATGGTGAAGGTTTGGTCTTCGATAACCGGGGCTTCGGGGATATTCTCGACGGTGATAGTGACTTCTGCCGAGTTGATACCGGGTGTCTCGGTGTTATCGTCGGTGACTTCAACCGTTAGAGCAAAAGTATTGATCTCAGCTTCAGCGTTGAGGTCAGCTCCTTCGGCCACGGTGATTTCACCTGTGGTTGGGTTAATCGCGAAGAAGCCTGCTTCGTTACCTGCAGTGATAGCGTAGCTGCTGATTTCACCGTCCTGGTCTTCTGCTACCACATCCCCTACAGCGGTGCCGATGGGTGAGTTTTCATCCACAAAGAATGACTGCGGCTCAATGGTGGGTACATCGTTAACGTCATTGACGTTGATGGTAATGATGCCTTGGTCAGTAAGCCCTAAAGCGCTGCTATCGGTACCAACTACGGTGAGGGTGAACTGATTTCTGTCCTCGTCCTCAAAGTCAATCTGGGTTGGGTCAATGACTGTAATGGCGCCGGTTGCTGCGTCGATTTCGAATAGATCAGAGGCACCGCCAGGGGCGATCGCAAAGGACACCGTTTCGTCTGTATCTTCATCGGTGCCAATCACTGTGCCGACAAAGGGATCCGTTGAATTCTCATCAATCGTGAAGGTTTGATCTTCAACAACAGGATCTTCAGGGACGTCCGTGAGATTGATCGTGATGTTTGCAGTCGTGGTTTGAGGACCTTCTGGGTCATCGTCTGTCACGTCCACAGCCAGGGTGAAGGTATTTGGCTCCCCTTCAAAGTTCAGCTCAGCGGCCTCTGTGACGGTGATTTCGCCGGTGGCAGGATCTAGCTCGAAGAACCCAGCCTCATTGCCACTGGTGATAGCAAAAGTTAGGTCCTGCCCCACATCGTCATCTTCGGCAAGGATGGTGCCGACGCCAGCTCCAGCCGGGGAGTTTTCAGCCAGCTCAAAGGTCTGATCTTCGACATCGGGTGCTTCATTGACGTCGGTCACTGCCACTGTGATAGTCGCTTGGCTGGACAGCAGCTCTTCACTGTCGTCAGTGGCAGTGACCGTCAGTTCGTAAGAATCTTCGGTCTCAAAGTCAATCTGCGTGAGGTCGGTGATGGTGATCTGGCCGGTTGCAGGGTCGATCGCGAATAATTCTTCGCCCCCTTCGCCAACGGGGACATTGCCGGCTGTAATGGCAAAAGTTACGGTGTCACCCTCGTCATCAGGAGCCTCAACTGTACCCACGACTGGATCTTCGGTATCTTCCGCAATGGTGAAGGTTTGATCTTCGATCGAAGGCGGTTCGGGAAGATTTGCGATCGCAATGCTGACAGTCTCTGTGACCGTTTCAGTCCCATTGTTGACGTCCACGGACAGCGTGAAAGCATCTTGTGTATCGGCATCAATCGCATCAGCATCGGCAACTGTAATTTGCCCAGTGCTCTCGTTGACGGCAAATGCGTCACCGTCATTGCCGCCCGCGATCGTGTAGCTAAGCGACCCTTCTAGTGTCGTGGGAACTGTACCGACATCACCTCCTTGGGCAATGTCTTCCGCAATCTGAAAGTCGTTGTTGAGGATTGTGACGGTAGCCGTTCCCTCGGCAGCGCTGACGGTGTAGCCACCCGGCTGCAGTGCGAGTTCAACAGTCTCATCGGGCTCAACAAACGTGTCTTCCGTTGTATTTAGGGTGAGCGTGATGGCATCTTGCCCATCGGCAAATGCGACACTGATCTGCCCGTCGTCGGTCACGGTGATGCCATCGCCAAAGGCAAAGTCCAGTTCACCCGTCGAGTCTTCATCTGGCGTGTCAGGCGCATCTGGCTCGTCCGGTGTGTCGGGCTCATCAGGGATATCCGGCTCGTCCGGCGTGTCGGGCGTATCGACAATCGGGCTTGTAGCCGTACCGCCCACCGAAAGCACCACATCTAAGGCGCCAATGGAATTGTCCCGCGTGATGGTGAAGGTTGCCGGCTGGCCCTCAACGGCATCCGTTGCCGTAACACTAACCTCGGGAGGTGGCGCAATCACGCCTGTGAACTCACCAAAAAGGTCATTGTTGTTAAAAACTTCACCGGGCGCAATGATGCCGTCTTCGGTCTCACCCTCGGCATCTTCGGCTGAGCTATTCTCGAAGGTCACTCGATTCAGCTCTACTGTGGGAGTCGCGTCTGGCAGACCTTGCGCGTTAGGAAACAGCGTTCCATACTCCGACGCGGTTTGATCAACTGCAAAAATCGCGCCACCTAGTCCTTGGCCATCACCGCTGCTAGTTGAGTTGCCTTCAAACTCGGAGCCAGAAATCGTTACCGAGCCGCTGCGGATAAAGATGGCGCCACCAAAGCCGGCGCCATCACCACCCGTGGCACTCACACCATCGCTGCCACCAAAACCAGCCTGTCCTGGCGCACCTTCGCCGCTCACAGAGACGCCACCGCCACCGCCGTAACCGCCATTCCCACCATCACCGTCGGTAACAGCCCCCAAGCCATTGCCCGCAAAGCCACCGCTGCCGCCACCGCCGCCAAACCCGCCGTCACCGCCGTCACCGCCGTCGCCTGGCGTAAAGCCACTACCGCCAATACCGCCGCCGCCGCCGCCGCCGCCGAAGCCGCCATTGCCACCATCGCCACCCTCTACGGTTTGGGTACCCGGTGCACCATTTGCGCCACTGCCGCCATCGCCACCAAATTCACCATCGGCGCCTGGGTCGCCCGGATTGGCGCCATCGGCTCCGTCTTGACCATCCAACCCAATGCCACCGCCAACCAAGTCCTCGCTGCTAGCAGGTGGCAGACCCCCCTCGCCGCCGATCGCCTGGTTGCTAGAAAAAGTCGTATTTGAAATGGTGACTGCGCCATCAGAAACAAACAAAGCGCCGCCCATTCCAGCACCGCCACCCCCAGCAGAATCGCCTCCCTGGGCGACTCCTTCTTCCAACACTAAACCTTCTAGATTAAGCGCTCCTTCTTGCAAAAATAAAATGCGGACATTGTTGTCAGGATTGTCGTCATTACCGACATCGCCGCTGATTGAAAATTGGCCGCCGCCATCAATTGTTAGGGCATCTTCGGTGCCCGTGTTGTTGATGAGAGGAAGCGCTCCTTCGAGCACAATGTCGCTGGTAAGCTCAATCGTATCGGCTTCATTGTTGCCGTTCGATTGCTCGATGGATGATACAAGGTCTTGAAAATTGGAAGCGCTAAAAGTGGCCATGACGAAATATGCCTCTACTGGTTCGATGCAGTTAAAGAAAGGTGGTTAACCGTCAAAACGGTGGACTTTTGAGAGTCCTGTGCCTCAGTTACTTGGTGGAGGTTCCAATATCGCCGGAGTGTTGATTGCAACACATGGCAACGCCACCCTGATGAAGGCAACCTTGCTAAAACAAGGTTCATGCCCAGATCTAACGGCTTGATTATGCAGAAAATCGGAAACTTTGTTTTCCGTGAAATTACATAACTCTCCGTAGATCCACAGATCTTATAACAATATCCTGAAGAAAGTGCGTGAAAACTGAGGGCCTGAAAGCCCCAAAACACCCTGTAGATTTCCATGCGATACTCATCAGAACCGACTTGACACACCGTCATCTTGGGAAAGCAACTGTTTCAGTCGTCAAGTCTTCCAGCGATTTCCAAATATGTGCCCAAAGCTTATAAAAAATACACACAAACGACCTTGACTTAGACAAGTCTTCCCTTAGAAGTCGTCAGTGTAAGACCCAAAATAGCCGTTCGGAAGCAATGTGCGATCGCGTTTGAGGCATGCCATCCGCCGTTAGCGCTCTTGTGCTTTGCAGCTGAAAGCCCAGCTCAAGCCCCGAATAGGTTGGCAAAAATCGCCTCGACAAAAAGATGCACTTCACGCGCTATTCAGAAACCGCTGATGATGAAATTAATTATGAAAATGAGAGTTGACGTTCATTCAACATTTAGAGATCAAAATCAGTTGGTCAGAGCATTCTGTAGATCGCGCCAGTGCCCCTGCAGGGACCGAAAAATACCCGCAAAGCTTACGAGCAATTCTCCCTATTAGATGTAGCAGATACAACTGCTACCTGCAACAGTATATGCCTGAATGGGGCGAATTCTCGGGCAAAGCTTTCCAGGCATATCATTGATTGGTGCAAACCTGTGCCTTTATTCTCTGCTGGAAATCAAACATTGCAAGTGGGATCTCTGATGAGTTTTGCGGTGGAGGATGAACTACTTCAGTAGCTTTAACGCTTTCAGCGTAAATTGAATCCCGCTAAAGGAGGCTCGCGTCACTGCGGTTTCCTTTATAAAGTTTGATTGATTTGTTGGATTGGCGTTGGCCAAGCGGTTCAGCCTAGCTAGCCCCTTCGTCAAAGGTTAATTAAGTAACAGGCATGCTTGATGTCTAGTTGACCTGCAGGGGCGATGTGTTGACTGTTCTGGTAGGCCCGCTGCGTCGACGGCCATTATTATTGCCGTCGAAGTGGGGAAACACCGCGATCGCACTTACACATCAAAGCGATTTTTGCCTGTTATCACTGGTGATGAAAGCCAGATTAGATATTGTGAGGAACTTGTTCGCGCAGTACGCTAGCGGGTAGAGTTTGCTTTGAAGTTAGCTGAAAATTGACTTGTACAATTGCTGTGCTCTGGCACAAATTGGCTGTATGAAGACCCCTACGATTTTCTGATTGCCCTCAGCGCCTCTTACAAAGACTGTTGATGCACTTTATGAGTCATTGCCTATGCTGGCATTTCAGCCCCCTGGTTTTGAGCAACAGGTTACAGAGACTGCCTTGGGGGTAATGGCTTATTACACCCAAGCTGCGATCACGCTGCAGCCATCAACTGCAGCCGCCCCCCCCAAAGAAGCTTCAGAACTAGAGACTTTAGTATGCCTGCATAGTTTAGGAGGTGGGTCTTCTGCTTATGAATGGTCAAAGGTGTACGGTGCTTTAGCAGAAGACTGCCGCATCATCGCTCCAGACCTAGTGGGCTGGGGGCAATCGGCCCATCCAGCCCGTAGCTATTGCACCGAAGACTATCAAGCCATCATCTGTCACCTGCTTGAGACGGTGACTCAACCCCCTACACTGGTTGCAGCCACCTCGCTAACCGCAGGTGTCGTCGTTCGGCTGGCGATCGACCGCCCTGAGCTATTTAAAGGCTTATTTCTTATATCCCCATCCGGCAATGACGATTTTGGCGTGGGCTATCTGTACAGCCTGCCGGCGATTCTGGCCGGAACCCCCGGCATTGATCGCTTACTCTATCAACTAGGAGCTGCAAACGAAACTGCAGTGACCCAATTCCTCTCCAACTTTTTGTTTGCCAGACCTGAGCGCATTACCCGTGAAATCGTGCAGGCTTATCTGGCGGGAACTCAGCAGCCCAACGCCGAATATTCCGCTCTTGCTTCCTTGCGAGGCGACATCTGCTTCGACCTGAGTCGCTATATTGGTCAACTTACAGTTCCTACTACGCTGGTATCTGGCGAAGCCTCGCGCTTCAACCGCCCTGATAAAACTAAGCGTCTAGCTGCCCTCAACCCCAAAGCAATTCAATCCATGCACATCGTTCCCGATGTGGGTGTTCTGCCTCATGTCGAGCAGCCTGCAGTGGTGGTGGGTTTGTTGAGAGCGTTTTTGAGAGAAAGTGGCCTGGACAATGGAGGAGTCGACGAATAAAAGGGGGATTCC
>JBCBJE010000149.1:0-8883 GCA_038523735.1 Cyanobacteria bacterium J06626_18
GGCAGCAATGAGATAGGCGATGGGATCTTGGAAGTGCAGATGCATGAGCTCCGGTGGTGGAAGTGTGATTGGCGGGCTTTCGAGGATGATGGGAATGATGGCTGGGATCTGCTCCGGATGGGCTCCTTGCCGTTCGAGTGCGTAGCGGGTTTCTTGCATAACCCATTGCGATTCTTTGGCCGCACGCGACCAAAACAACAAAAAGAGATCAGAAGTGTCGATCTCTTGGTAGAGTCGCTGTTTCCAGCGCTCACCGGGTTCCAGATTGAGAATGTCTTGAAAAACCGCGATCCCCACATTCGCAAGCATTTGAACACGTTTCAGGACTTCGCGACGGTCTTCGGAAGAGTAGGAAACAAACGCCTTGCGGAACAAGCGCGCGGTGTCGCTGATAGGCGTTAAGGCCGCATTGGCTTGTTGAACAACAACTAGCTTGAATTTCAGCATGCCGATTGGTACGCTGCTACGGCTCACAACAACAGTACCAATGAGGTTTTTATAAGGCAAAGAATCGGGAGTAACGAGACCAAAGTCTACAGATACAGGCTGCCCCCGCCAAACCAAAGATTGAATAGGATCATCAGTCGCAAGACCGGGAATGATGAGCTGAAAAGAGAGAGTGTCACCTCTACTTACCAATGCCCCCAGAGTTTTTGTTGTGCGCTTTGTGGCCTCGTCATCGGTCTTCTCAGCCTGATGTATTGCCCGAGCCAATTCATTAGGCAGATGGATGAAAACCTGAAGCAGGTACATGTTAGATAAGGCAATGCTCTTAGGGCCAAAAACACTACAATCCACTATCTCAAGTTGTTTAGGGTGGCTAATATCTTTTATGAGTTTTTCTTCACGGGTAAAAGGTTCCTCATAGAGACGTTTCTGCAGCGGATTTTGATTCAGTTTAGGGGATTCAAGAATACCTCTGTCACTGAACAGAACAGTGTTGCTTTGCTTGATATTGGAAATATTTGAGCTATCGGTATTTGTGCTGCTGCTGACGTTTTGATGCGTCTGGCTATCTCCACCAGGTACTATTGCTGATATCGCAGTGTCTTTCTCGCTTACCCCCTGTATCGCTGTATCAGGACTTAGATGGGTAAATTCGTTGGCTGCTAGCTTTTCCAGTTGATTATCAAAGTGCTCTTGCAGCCTCTCAAAGGTGCGATACGGCGTTCTGTAATGATTTAGCGCTTTTAGCTTCGCTTCAAATGCCCGTAAGGTCTGTAAATCTTCTTGATTCGCTGTCGATAATGGCGTCTTGAAATAAGTAAAGATGAACGGCTTTCCTGTTGCTGAAAACTGTCCAAACACGTGCTCAAATTCTTCAGCTATATACTTGCTCGCTTGGTTGTAGGCTAGCAGTATAAAGATGTCATAGTTCTGAATGGCCTGGTTGTATTCGCTCTGCAACCTGCCCGCTTCTGTTGCATCCAGAAAATCTTCCCAAATATCCAGATGTAGAAAAATGCCCCAGTCAAACCACGCTTTACATTTGCGGTAAATAAAAATCTCAAACTGCTCACTGTCTTCTTTCAGCTCAGGGGAAGAAGCTAAAAGTAGCTTTATCTTTTGCATGGGTTGCCTTCAGGACAGGGCTTCACCTTCGTTATACTTTATTCCACTCGCTAATCTTCAAAACCGCATTCATCGCGATCGCGCTCATCCCCGAAAATGCTCAAGGATGCGAAGCTATGCATTGTGAGCTATTTGAGGGTGTGGATGAATCGTCATAGAAATTCTGGAGGCGTTGGGTTTCGTGCCTCGACCCCAACCTACGGTGGAATATTGGTTTCGCGGCGTCACCTAAGCATACTGGCTGCCGGTTTGGGACTGTTTTTGATGCTTACGGTAGGACTGGTCGGGCAGCAGCCTGCCCGATCGCAATCCAGCCATGTCGCAACCGGTACTGGCGGCGCAGTCGCCAGCGTCGATGCCCGCGCTACGCAAATCGGCATTGATGTGCTGCGATCCGGCGGCAATGCCGTAGACGCAGCCGTTGCCACCGCAGCGGCTTTAGGCGTCGTTGAACCCTTCTCAGCCGGGATTGGCGGCGGTGGATTCATGCTTGTCTACCAGCCCGATCGTGACACCGTCATCACGCTCGATGGTCGCGAAGAGGCACCTGCCGCCACCACACCCGACCTGTTTCGCGACCCCGACAGTCCTACGGGCGAAAACCTCCCTTTCTTTCCCAACCGCATTAGTAGTGGGTTAGCGGTTGGGGTGCCGGGGACGCCGTTGAACTGGGCGACAGCCGTAGAGCGCTATGGCACAAAATCCCTGTCAGAACTGCTGCAGCCCGCGATCGCTCTGGCCGAAGAGGGCTTTGCCGTAGATGCAACTTTTGCCCAGCAGATCGAACAGAATCAAGAACGATTTGCTGCTTTCTCCAGCACCCGCGAACTGTATCTGTCGGAGGGTGAAGTGCCTGCGGTCGGTAGTCGCTTTCGCAATCCCGATATGGGCCGCACTTACCGTCTGTTAGCCGAACAGGGCGTTAATGCGGTGTATCGGGGCGAGATTGGAGCGGCGATCGCCCAAACCGTACAGCAACCGCCCGTTGCCGCCGATCCTCCTTTCCCTGTCTGGCCCGGTCGCATGACAGAGGCTGACTTAGACCGTTACGAGGTGCGGATACGACCGGCGGTAGAAAGTACCTATCGCGGCTACCAGTTCTACGGCATGGGGTTGCCTAGCAGCGGTGGCATTACGGTGGCTCAAACCCTGAGCTTGCTAGAAGCCTACGATTTAGGCTCGATGGAACGGGCCGAAGCACTGCACTGGTTGATTGAAGCACAACGGCTGGCGTTTAGCGATCGCAATGCCTACCTCGGCGATCCTGAGTACGTGGATGTGCCGTTACCCGGTCTGCTAAATGCGGACTATATCGACAGCCGCCGCTCAGCAATGCTGTCCCAGGCCCCTGAGAATGAGTCCGACTATCGTGCCATTGCAGGCAATCCTCTGCCCCATCAGCAGGATCCAAGTCCGAGCTTGACAGTACCTCCAGAAGGGCTCGTTTCCTTTGACGGAGAAGGATTCTCGACAACCCATCTGACGGTCGTGGATGGCAATGGCATGGCGGTGTCCTACACGCTGACGCTGGAATCTACGGGAGGGACTGGCATTGTGGTGCCGGGATATGGCTTTATTCTCAATAACGAGCTGACAGACTTTAATACAGACATTCCGCATCCCAACGTACCAGAACCCGGCAAGCGACCCCGCAGCAGCATGTCTCCTACCATCGCGCTCACGCCTGAAGGTGGGTTATTGGCCTTTGGTTCTCCTGGCGGTTCTACCATCATCACGACTGTATTAGGCATTGCCGTCAACACGATTGACTTTGGCATGGATTTGGAAGCCGCGATCGCGGCTTCGCGACTGTCTCAGCGTAACAGTGGTGCAACGCGGGTCGATCAGGGTTTTGAGAGCACAGAGGTAGGACAAGACTTATCGGCGTTTGGCCATGAACTGAGCCCAACGGCAGAGATAGGCGCAGCTACTGGAATTCTTGTCAACCCAAATGACACAATGACGGCAGTAGCAGAGCCCACACGGCGCGGAGGCGGCAGCGCGCTAACCTTGCAGTAACAGGGTTCTACGCCTCAAGATAGATGTCCTGAAGAAATGTTGCGATTTCTCGCAAGAATGATTAACATTTGTTTAGAAGGCGAAAAACGCCTCGCAAACAGTCCCTTCAAACGATAGAGGTTTCGTTATGACTCAAGAGCAAGGCAAATTTGGTTTCACACAGTTCGCTGAAAACTGGAACGGTCGTCTGGCTATGCTGGGCTTCGTTATCGGTTTGGCTACCGAGTTTCTGACTGGTCAGGGCATCCTTTCCCAGCTGGGCTTGATGTAATTGGTTATGTTTTTTCGAACGGCTTGCTGAAGCGATCGCTGATGCAGGCCGTTCTACTGCTCTTAATCGAGCAGTATTTCCAGATAGAGGATTCGTAGAGGGATGGGCTGCAGCTTATCCCTTTTTGATATGCCGCTATGTCTGTCTGTCGAGCGAAGGCAAAATGAGATGGGCTTTATGCTTTCCCGCATTAGTTCAAACTCGCGTCTGAGCAATTTTGTTAGGGTAGGGCTCGCTTCAATCGAGTAAGTTGAGTTGCCTGTTTTGGTGAGCTAACGATCGCAACACAGGAATTGTTTTCAGCTGCTCTGGCTGCACAGCCTCCCAATCGAGTCCGGGGGGACGAGACAACTTGGTCTGAGTGTCGATCGCCGCATCCGGTGTGATGATCCAATCCAGAGGCCAATCGTGTGACTGCGTGGGGAGGCGACTGCCTTCAACGACTTGAACTGCATGCACGGTTGTGGCGATGGGCGTATCCGACTGTACAAGCCCTGCCTCGCGCAGCAGGGCTAATTCCAAGTCGGCAAACCCAGCACCTTTGCCTGTGCGACCTCCCGCTGCTGTAACTGCGACGCACCCCACAATCACCAAGTCAATAGGCTGCATGGCATCGAAATCCACGAGAGTGCCTTGGATGAGGGCATCACGCATATTAGCAGCCTTTTCCAGTGGAATGCCTCTGGCTGCAAGCGCATCGCGATGGAGCGCAACAAAACACTTTTTACGGGCCAACCGTGGGACCGCCATGTAGAGCAACTTACTGTCTTTCAGCGCTTGCCAGCGTACCGGCTTTTGTGGTGAGTCGGGGTTGCACTTGATTACACTGGCCTGCTGCCAAATCTCAAGATTGGCTAGACGGGCCGCTGCAGCTTCCGCCCCGACAAAATTGGGAATATGCCCAACTGGGTCACGGTGAGTTAGCCGATTGGCTTTTAGCGTTGCCCAAATTTCGTGGCGTAGGACATCTTTACCCTCATGACGTCCAGCCCAGTTGAATGATTCAGAGGTCAGATGTTGGCTCACGCTATAACTTCACTCATCGACTGCGACGAGGTCGATAACGGCTTACCTGAAAGCGGACAGTAACTGACAGGCACAAGAGAATCAACCCCCAAGTGACACTATCACAGACGTTCGCTGGATAGGAGGCCCAAATCATAAAGAGCACTTGCGATGCCACAATACTGCGGCATCGCTAGAGGAACATAGCCTTCTAAGCCCAACAGACTAAACAGCGGCCAGTTCTGGATGCGTAATTTGTGTTCCCAAAACATTTAGAAATTGCGCCAGCCACTGAGGATGGGCAGGCCACGCTGGAGCCGTGACGAAATTGCTGTCAGTGATCGCTTCATCCATTGCCAACTCCACATAAGTTCCACCTACGGCAGTCACCTCTGGTGCACAAGCAGGATAAGCTGAGCAGCGTTTCCCTTGAATGACATTAGCGGCAGCCAGCAGTTGAGCCCCATGGCAGATAGCTGCGATCGGTTTGTCCGCTTACACTCCATCACCCCATCACCCATCCACCCTTTTACTCTTTTCCTACTCCCAAACCGCATCTTCCGCATCCCACGTACTTACAGAACGGAGGCTGTCGGGGATTTCTGCATCAGGAGGAAATTCCAGAAGCGTTTCGCGATCGCCCAAATACCCCGACCCGGCAAACGACAGCAACATGCGGCACAGGGCTATCCACACGGTTTCATCAAAAGCCCAATGCTGGGCCATCCGAGCATCATCCGCGATCGACTTCAAAGCCCAAAAGTAGCTGTTGCGGACCACAGACCCCTGTCGTTTGTAGGGAGGCACATCATCTCGGTGTAACAGCAAAATCGGTGGATCAAGACAACAGCGCATTCCAGTTCCCACGCAATAGCAAAGACTTCCCTCATCGTATCGGTCCAGACCGATGGTGCCAGCCGAACAATCCCAAGCTTTTGATACCTTAAGAGCATATGAAATCTCCGTCTAATTTCATTCTCCGTATTTCCCCTGAAACCTATGGCAGCGGCAGTTTGCGTTCAAAACGTTCACAAGGTATACAACAATGTTCACGTTGTTAACGATCTCTCCCTAATGATTGAGCAAGGCGAGAGTTTTGGGCTGTTAGGGCCGAATGGAGCCGGCAAGTCCACTACAATTCGTATGCTCACAACCTTGACAAAACCCTCCGAAGGGCATCTGGTAGTGGCTGGACAAGATGTGCAGCAGAGCCCTCTAGAAGTGCGGCGACAAATTGGAGTTGTGCTGCAACAAACTAGTGTGGATGGCGACCTCTCTGTTTGGGAAAATATGGAGTTCCATGGACGGATGCATCATATTCCCAATCCCCAGCGGCAAAGACGGATTCAAGACTGGTTGGCGTTTGTTGATCTCAGCGATCGTCGCGATAGTAAAGTGAAAACCCTATCGGGTGGCATGAAGCGACGGCTACAGATTGCCCGAGCCCTGCTCCATGAACCGCAAATTCTTTTTTTGGATGAGCCCACAGTAGGACTCGACCCACAAGCCCGTCGCCGTCTCTGGGAAATTATTCGCGGCCTCAATCAGCAAGGCATGACGATGTTGCTGACGACCCACTACATGGAAGAAGTGGAGTTTCTCTGTAACCGTATTGGGATTCTTGATCAGGGACGCCTGATTGCATTGGGGACTTTAGCCGAACTGCGCCACCAACACGGCGAGGGAATTGTGATGAAACAACAGGGCGATCGCTGGGAGTACACCTTCTTTCCTACACTGGCCGATGCCAGCCATTATCTCGATCAGCAGCCTGATAAAACCGGCATGATGACCCGCTCTTCCAATTTGGAAGATATCTTTGTAGAACTCACAGGTCGCAATTTGGACTAAGCCCCTTCATGGCCAGACTGGCAAGCGTTATCGAAGCGATTTTGTATCTCAAGGGACGCCCCTTGACCATTGCGCGTATCACTGAATATGCCGGATGTGAGCGGGAGATGGCCGAAGAAGGGCTGATGGAGCTCATGAACGACTATGCTCATCGCGAAGGGGCGCTAGAAATTGTTGAAACCAAGGATGGCTATTGTTTGCAACTGAAGTCGGGCTTCCGGCACTTAGTCGATACGCTGATTCCACTGGATTTGGGGGTAGGAGCACTGCGCACGCTGGCCGCGATCGCACTACGGGGTCCAATTGCGCAGACCGATTTGATTGACCTACGCGGTTCGGGAGCCTATCAGCATGTCCATGAACTCGTCAGGCTTGGGTTTGTTCGTAAGCGCCGTCAATCGGATGGGCGATCGTTTTGGCTACAAGTTACGGATAAATTTCATCAGCAGTTTGAGGTAGATCAGCTGCCCACAATTATCCCCAAAGCAGCGAAAACGCCCTCCCAAGGCAGGAATAGTGAAGCCTCGGACGTGCTGGATAATACCAACGAAGTATCAGAAGACGCTGAAGAAAACTACAGTCGTGTGGCTTCGGGTGAGCTTGCCCCTTAGACTCGCGCCAATCGTTTGCTACAGTAGTAGGATGACGCATCTAGTGTAGCCCCAACACTCAAGAATTTATAAAGCCGGACTCCCTTGAGCATTGCGACTTTTGGGCTTTTGAAGGGATTGAATAGCTGGATCAATTTAGCTATTGGATCTAATGTTAAGGAGATAGGTAACCAAAATTTCTATGACATTTGACCCTGATCGTGTTGATTTCGTCGGTCTGCATGTCGATGAAGAATCCAGTAATCAGTTACTGCAATATCTGAAACATCAGTCTCCTGACGTCTTAAGTCGGATCGCTCAAGCCGTTAGCCCTGAAATTAAGCAGATTATTTCGCAAAACGTGCAGGGCTTGATTGGTGTTTTGCCAAACGATAGCTTCAATGTGCAGGTGACGACTGATCGTGAAAACTTAGCTGGCCTGCTAGCCTCAGCGATGATGACGGGCTATTTCCTGCGTCAGATGGAGCAGCGCATGGAAATGGAAGTCACTCTAACCGGGTCCCTGCCATTTGAAGACAGCGACGACTAAGGTGATTGCTCGGAATGAATTTACCACTGTAGGTTGTTGTCGAGACACGAGACTCAACACTCTGATCGATAGTTTCTTTCTCAGAGATCGCCTCGACGGCAACTTTACCAATGGTTGCAGCTTCTAAAAGAGAAAACATAGCAAGCCCTTGCGAACAAGGGTCATTTGCTATGTTGGTTGCAATCGAAGCCTTTATCACTGATTCAATACATCCTGTAGAACCCACGTCGCGACTTGATACGGCCAAAGAGTTCGCTTGTTGAAGGTTCTGACTGTTTACGCAACTGGGAACTCGGAGGCGATTTCTGGGCCCTGCAATCCTAGTGCAGCTGCATACTTTTTGATGAATGCGCGGATGTAGAATGGCTCAGGCAGGCTTCGTAAATCACCTGCTTCAATAGCCTTGAGCATACAGACCTGGATAAAGGTTTGAGCATGAATATCATGCAGAGATAGCGCCTTTTCCGTACGTTTTTGCTGCAAGGAAGCACCGATTTTTTGCAGGCTGGTTTGCTGTATTGCTGCTAAATCTTCGGCTGAGCGATCGCGTCGGCGCGAAAACCGGGCTGCAAAGGCCTGCTGAACATTTGCCGCTGGCTGTGGTCGAGTCGGTACAAGCTCTAGGGTCGGGTGCGAGGTGACTGGTTGAGCAGTAACTGAGATTTGCCGCGGTGTAGCCTCTTCAATGATAGGTCCGACGGGCTCACTATCTTTCACGCGACGATCCAGGCGGTGTCGGTTGAGTAATCCCATCGCTACGAGTGCGGTCACAGGTAATGACGCTGCAGCCACTTGCTGAGCTGCAATGGATACCGCAGCACTGGCACCTGCACCAAGAATTAGCGCATATTCCGAAGCAGCTGACAATTGAGGATTTGAAGATTTAGACCCTGAAAATTGGGGGCTTGAAGATTGGGGTGTCTCCATGGCATTCATGTATATATGAACCGTTTGAATGCATTAGATTTCGAGACTAGGTATACCTTGTCCGGAAAATGCGACGAAGTCGGTCATGATCGTTGAAC
>JBCBJE010000150.1:0-8862 GCA_038523735.1 Cyanobacteria bacterium J06626_18
ACCACAGCATCCAACTCCAACCCAACGAGCCGAATCTGAGCATTTGCCTCGACCGACCAAATCCCCTCCAATGCTGCTGCTGTGTTGTAGCCCAACCCATAGCAGACATCCAGCACGGTAATCTGATCCTGCGTTTGTGCCCGTTTGATCAGATTTGTCATCTCCACGTAAATCGTACGCGCCTCTTCATACGCGCCGCTGCGGCTGTGAAACCACTCCCCAAACCGCTCTGAATAAAAGGTCTGGCTACCGTCAGCGGTGGGTTCTACAGGAAAATAATCGAGTTCCATAGCCATTGCTTTAGCCAAACCTGAAAGACTGATAAGAGATCTTAACTTTTCTCCATAGCCGAAATAAGGCACAATGTAGGGAGTTAAGAAACATTGCTGTTGCTAAAGTCTTTTAAGTTAGGAGGCTCTCATGGTCGTAGCTGCACCCAAGGTTCAAAAGCGCCTCACCATTCAGGTTGACCAGGTGACCCCATACACCACTACCATTCGCTCTATGGACTGGGACCGCGATCGCTTCGACATTGAGTTTGGTCTGCAGAACGGTACCACTTACAACTCCTTCATTATCAAAGGTGAGAAGACTGCTCTGGTTGATACCTCCCATGCTAAGTTCCGCCAGCTCTACCTCGATACCCTCAAAGGCGAAATTGACCCCACCAAGATTGACTATCTCATCATTAGCCACACCGAACCCGACCACAGCGGCTTGGTTCGCGACGTGTTGGCGCTAGCGCCTCAGGCAGTGGTTGTGGGTGCCAAGGTAGCCCTCGCATTTCTGGATGATTTGGTACATCAGCCCTTCGAGCGTTTACAAGTGAAGAACGGCGACACGCTGGACTTAGGCGATGGTCACGTGCTGGAATTTGTCAATGCTCCCAACCTGCATTGGCCCGATACCATCTTTACCTACGACCACAAGAGCCAAGTGCTCTTTACCTGCGATGCCTTCGGCATGCACTATTGCAGCGCTGCCACCTTTGATGAAGACCTGGCTGCGCTCTCCCCCGATTTCCGTTTCTACTACGAGTGTCTGATGGCTCCCAATGCCCGCTCGGTACTTTCCGCTATGAAGCGTATGGATGTTTTGCCCGAAATCACCACCATCGCCACGGGGCATGGACCCCTGCTACGCCACAACCTGACTGAGCTAACTGGACGCTATCGCCGCTGGAGCCAAGAGAAGAGTCAGTCGGAGACGCTGGTAGCCGTCTTCTACATGTCGGACTACGGCTACAGCGATCGCATTTCCCAAGCAGTCGCACATGGTATCACCAAGGCCGGTGTCGCAGTTGAAATGATGGATGTGCGCTCCGCCGATCCCCAAGAGGTCAATGAGCTGGTAGGTCGGGCTAAGGGATTAGTACTCGGGATGCCGCCTGCATCGGGTGCTAAAACGGCTCAAGCAGCTCTGGGTACCATTTTTGCAGCTGCTAAAGATAAGCAAACCGTTGGTTTGTTCGAGTCCTATGGTGGCGACGACGAGCCCATCGATACGCTGGCAACTCGTTTCCAAGACCTAGAACTGCAGACTGGGTTTGCCCCCATTCGGATTAAGGACACTCCTGATGAAGCTATCTACCAACTTTGTGAAGAGGCCGGCACGGACTTAGGACAGCTCTTGGGGCAAGCCAAGAAATTGAAGAAGCTCAAGTCTCTTAGCGCGGAGATGGAGAAAGCCCTGGGCCGCATCAGCAGTGGTCTTTACATCATCACTGCGAAGAAAGGCGAAGTGACCAGCGCGATGTTGGCCTCCTGGGTGACTCAGGCTAGCTTCCAACCCTTGGGATTCACGGTTGCAGTTGCTAAAGACCGGGCGATTGAGTCGCTGATGCAGGTTGGTGATACCTTTGTCCTAAATATCTTGGAAGAGGGCAACTACTCGGCGCTGATGAAACACTTCCTGAAGCGGTTCCAACCGGGTAGCGATCGCTTCGCTGGTATCCGCACCCGCCCTGCCGCAAATGGTTCACCGCTCCTAGCCGATGCGCTAGCGTATCTAGAATGTACTGTTAGCAGCCGTATGGAAGTCAGCGACCACTGGATCGTTTACTGCACCGTGCAAGAAGGCAAAGTCTCTAACCCCGATGGCATGACCGCCGTTCACCATCGGAAGGTCGGGACGTATTACTAGGAGCGGAAGGGTGGAAGGGTGGAAGGGGTAGGGAAGTGATGGGGTGGAAGGGTAAAGGGTGAAAGGTAAAAGGGTAAAGAGCGGAAGAACCTTGAACCCTAAACCTCGAACCAACTACCATTGATTATCAACTAAGAACTAAGGACCAAGAACTAAGAACGAACCTCTTCCCTCCTGCTGATCCACCAGCCAGACTTTATGGAAACCTCACCAACCTTCACCCTGAGCGAATAGCTGCCTGAGGTAGAGTGCAAATAAGGTTTGTGAATGTGGAGCGTTCGGATATTTATTGGTCCGAGTGCTCCACGTTCCTAGTCTTTATGGCACAAGGGTAAATGGATATGAGTACGGCCCCAGGGCGCTATACATTAATTATTGGGAACGGTCGATCAGGCACGAATTGGTTACTGACGATGCTGGATGCTAGTCGGCTAACCCACTGCCGGAATGAACCGCAGGAAATTCCGAAGTCTCCCTATCATCAGCTACCGTCGCCGCCGTTAGACAGTGATACTTCCGAAACGATGGCGGTCAAATGGGATGCGTTCGCGTCTTGGACGGCCTATCGGATGGGGGAGCGAGATCTCAAGATCGAGAACCCTAAAGACCATATCCACGCTTGGGCACAAAAGACAGGAATTGCTTATTTACCCGTTCGGCCTAAAATTCAACAGCAGCTTCGACCTTTGATTCCAGCCTTGCAGCGGGGCGAATGGCAGATGCCAGTGTGGATCGGCAAGCCAACACGTTTGCGTCAGGCTTTGGCCGTCTTGAAAGTGAATGATCTAAAGGCCTGGACCGCTGCGTGGATTTTTCAGCACCGCCCACAGATTCCGGTTATCCACATTACGCGTCATCCAGGAGGGCAACTTAACTCCGGGATCAAGCGATTCTTTACAAACTTATCGCCCGAGCAGAAGGCCCGTGAGCAACGTCTCCATCAGGAAATTTTGCAGCAGGCGGCGCAGTTGCATCCAGAATGGCGCGAGAAGTTTGGCGATATCGAGGCGATGAGCTTAGTTGAGGCTGTTGCCTGGGTGTGGCGCTATAACAATGAAATGATTTACCTAGCCGGGCAGCAAGCGCCTAACTATTTGCCGATTGTCTACGAGGATTTGGCTCAAGACCCGCTCCACTATGCCCGCAAAATGTACGATTTGTGCCAACTGCCTTGGACGCCTGAGGTGGAGCGCATTATCAGCCAAGGGCTAAACACATCGGTATGGGGCAAATTAGAGAAATCAGCTGGCTCTGTCGCTGATGCCTGGAAACACAAACTTGCACCGGAATATCAAGAACTTGCGAACAAGGTTCTAAATGGCAGCGTGATGCAGGGATGGTGGGCAAGTTCTGGGTGAGGCTGAGTACAATCAGAACTAATGTTTAGTGGGCGATCGCTCACACGCCAAGATGGACTATTTCGATCTCATCCAGCAAGGCATAGACCAGTGGAATGCTTGGCGGCAAGAGCATCCCGATGCTTTGCCGGACCTCAGTCATGCCGATTTGAACAATGCCTATTTGTTTGAGGGCAACTTCCGCAGGGCTGTATTGAAGGGGGCGGACTTGCAAGGGGTCTGCCTGATTGGAGCCGATTTGCGTGGAGCTCAGCTACAGGGGACCAACCTAACAGGGGCCTATCTGGGAGAAGCCAATCTACAAGGAGCTAACCTCAGTAACGCCCTCTTAAGCGGTGCCAAGTTCACCGGAGCCACTTTGCAAGATGCGGTGCTAGTTGACGTCCAAGCCGACAAGACAGATTTTTCTAACGCATTGCTAACAGCAGCCTGTCTGGAAGGTTGGCAAATTGATGCCGCTACTCTGCTGGACAACATTCGATGCGAACACGTCTACCTCAAGTATCCCAACCAGAAGCGGTGCCCTCCCCGGCGGGAGTTTCAGGCGGGCGAATTTGCCCAGATATTCCAGACGGCAAACATTGCCGAGCGCTTGCCACCAGCACTGCCACCAGCACCAGAGCCACCACCGCTAGCTGCTGGCATGACGCTAGTGGTACCGTCACGATCGCGCCCCCCGCTTACTACTTCTGCGACGCAATCACAGGCACGATCGCCTGTTCCCAGCCCACGGTCTCGCCCCATAACATCGCCCAGGCGACCCGTAAATCCAGCCGTTCGTCGTTCCCAGCCACGAACTCTGTGGCGATGGTTTGGGGTGGGTATTCCTGTAGCATTGGTTGCGATCGCGGGCGTATATGTTTGGCAGTCGGGCTTTGGGCTAACGGCAGCGCAAAATTCAGAGACCGAGGTACCTGCGCCGTCACCAGCTAGCAGCAACATTCCCGAAACGACACCAGTGGCGATCGCCTCCCTGTCTTTAGTGGATTCCTTACCTGCTGGGTCAATTGAGTTATGGGCAGCGGTGTTTGGTTCGGATAATTCGCTGCTGGTCAGCGGCAGTGATGACGATGTGCAATTTTGGGATTTGAATGTGAGCGAAGTTAGCCAGCTTCTGTTTGATCACACGGATGTGATCAGAGCTGTGGCTATATCCTCCTCCGATGAGTTGCTAGCCACCAGCAGCGGTGACAAAACGATTCGGCTTTGGGAAATGCCAACGGGTGAATTGCTGCATACCTTGTCTGAACATGAGGCTCCCGTGTGGACCGTCGCCATTACTCCCGACGAGACGACACTGGTGAGTGGCAGCTACGACGGTCTGATCAATCTTTGGGATATCAAAACAGGCCGCCTACAGGACTCGTTTATGGCCCACGACGAAACTCCTGTCTGGTCCCTCGTCGTCAGCCCCGATGGGCGAACACTGTATAGCGCTGGCGGCGATGACGTGATCAACGTTTGGGATCTGCAGACAGGACAGCTAACCCAAACGCTGACCGGACACCAAGGTGCCGTTCGGGCGATTGCAGTGAGTCCTGATGGACAGACACTGGCTAGCGGCGGTTGGGATAACACCATCAAGCTATGGGATTTGCCTTCGGGCGAACTCCGGAAAACCTTGACGGGGCATACTGATCGGGTGGTGGCGATCGCCATTGACGCCGGTGGACAAACGCTGGCGAGTGGTAGCCTCGACGAGACCATCATGCTCTGGGACTTAGCTACAGGAGAACTGCGACAGACCCTTACCGAACACTCTGACTGGATACTGGCGTTAGATTTCTCGGAAACCGGCTACACGCTTGTCAGCAGCAGCAAAGACGGGACATTAAAGATCTGGCAGTAGCGCACCGTCCAGAAATGGACTCGTTAGGACTCCCCATCATGTAAGTGAGTGCTTGCGGAATTGCCATTGAGAATGAAAGCTTAGCTTGTTTAGATGCCGCTAGAAATACCCAGAATTGCCCTTCCATAACAAGTGCATCGATGCGTCCACTCAACTTCTGCCCTGCGTCCTCTACGGTGATGTTTATCGGAGCTTCCCCGCGTAGCCGTAAAGGTGGATCACACAAGCTGCTCAGGCATAGTAACGGCGACACCAGCAACAGGTTAATAGTACTCTCGCTCACAGGACCATCGGCACTATTGTGTAAGTAGCTTGCTTTGATGCGGTTAAGAGAGGCTTCTTCCCCCGATGTTAGGTCAGGAAGGTGGGTTTGCCACTCGCTAAAAAAATCAGGTGCTAGCGATCGCCGCAGGCCAAACAATGACTCTGCCTGATTCAATGATTTCACAACTTCGGTAACCGCTGTAGGCATAACGTTTAGCCATGAATATTGGGCTGCAAATGTCCTTCTATTCTAATTTTCGCTCCATTAAAGAGGTCGTAGAGTAGAGCAGCAGCGCCGCCCAGATGCAGCCAAACGAGACGGCGTGGGTGGCCGTGAACGGTTCGCCGTACAGAAACACCCCCAGCATCAGCTGTAAGGAGGGAGCCACATACTGAAAGAACCCCAACGTTGAGAGTCGCAGCCGTTTAGCTGCGTTATTAAACCACAGTAGCGGGAGGGACGTAACGACACCGGCGCCCATAAAGAGCAAGGTTAGTGGCAGCGATGAGCCGAAGTGTCCCGAGCTTGTAATGCCCCAGTAGGTTACCAGCGTTAGAGCTAACGGCGTGATGAGCAACGTTTCGACAATAAGCCCCGCCATCGGGGCAACGGCCACTACCTTCCGCACCAGGCCATAGAATGCAAAAGTGAATGCCAGCCCGAGTGCAATCCACGGTACCGCGCCAAACTGCCAGATAAAATAGCCAACTCCGATGACGGCCAACACCACCGCAATCTGCTGGCCTCGCCGCAAGCGCTCTTTCAGAAATACAAAACCCAGTAGCACGGTCACCAGGGGATTGATGAAGTAGCCCAAGCTCGTTTCCACCACTCGGTCGGTATTGACGCCGTAGATGTAGAGACCCCAGTTCACGGTTAGCAAAGCCGCCGACAGCAACAGCATTCCTAACGTTTGTCGTGATTGAAAGAGGGCACGCAGTTCGTCCTGCCGCTGCTGTAAGGAAATAAGCAGCCCCAAAAATACCAGCGACCAAATCATCCGGTGGCAGAGTACCTCTACGGGTGAAATGGAGCCAAAAAATTTCCAGTAGATGGGAAAAACACCCCAAGAACCATAGGCCAGCAGGGCATAGAGGCTTCCTGCACTGGGTAAGTGACGAATCCAAGGCTGAGACTGGCTGGGGTAGCGCACGAGATTTACGTAACATAACAAGGCTTCATCGTAACCTTCAAAAGTCTCTCCGGAATTATGAGCCGACTCTGAGAAGCTAGAGGATGGACAGTTTGGGATGACACATGAAGCGAGTTTGGTTTGGGGTGCGGTATTGGGGTCTGATTTTGCTAACGGCGCTGCTGGTATGGACTTGCCAGGGGACTGTCTGGCGACTCCCCGCCAATGCTAATATCAACGCCGACCCAGAGCTACGAGGCGTGTGGATCACCAATGTCGATAGTCAAGTGCTTTTCACCTCAGAAGCACTGGAAGACAGCCTGCAGCGGCTAGCTGATAGTCATTTCAATACGGTATACCCAGCTGTTTGGAGTTGGGGCTACACGCTTTACCCCAGTCAAGTGGGGCAGCGTGAAACTGGCTACAAACAGGGCCTGTATCCTGACTTAGAGGATGAGGGCCGCAACGACGAACTGGAGAATGCCCAGGGCGATCGCGACATGCTGCTGGAAATAGTAGAGTCTGCCCACGCGCGGGACTTGAGTGTGATTCCCTGGTTTGAGTTTGGCTTTATGGCTCCGGCCACCTCACCGCTAGCCCAGCGCCATCCCAACTGGCTGACGCAAAGGCAGGGCTCTCTCCCCGATGCCCAGCTTTATCAAGAAGGTCGTCATACCCGCGTCTGGCTCAATCCTTTTCATCCAGAAGTGCAGGAGTTCATCCTCGACCTCATTGCAGAGCTGATGGATAACTATTCAGTTGACGGACTGCAGTTGGATGACCATTTCAGCCTTCCTGTGGCCTTTGGCTACGACCCTTACACCATCCGCCTCTATCAACAAGAACATGCCGGACAATCGCCGCCGTCCAATCCCTACAATGCGGAGTGGATGCGCTGGCGGGCCGACAAAGTTACCGAATTTTTGGGTCGTGTCTTCCAAGTTGTGAAAGCTCGACGCCCCAATTCCACGCTGTCGGTATCGCCTAATCCTGCCCGTTTTGCCTACAACAACTACTTACAGGATTGGCCCCGCTGGCGACGAATTGGCTACGTAGAAGAACTTATCGTTCAGGTCTATCGCGACAGCCTCTCGGGGTTTCGGAACACGCTGCAGTCTAGCGAAATCCAGCAGGCAAAGCGACACATTCCGACGTCAGTGGGCATTCTCACCGGCCTCAAAGATACCCCTATACCCATGTCCCTAATTCAACAGCAGACGCAAACAGCACGTGATATGGGCTTTGCCGGTGTGTCCTTTTTCTTCTACGACACGTTATGGACTGCTGAAGGCGAAGATAGCCGCGATCGCCTCACCGCCATTCAGCAACTGTTTGCTACGCCCAAACCACGTCCGATGGTTGATGGTTGATGGTTGATGGTTGATGGTTGATAGTTATTCGTTGTTCGTTCTTAGTTATTGGTTCTTCGTTCTTGTTTCCTCGTTCTCGGTTAGTTGGCAAATGGGGTTGGGCAGGTCTTGAACGAAAGCAAAGGAATCTCCCAATGTACGTTGGCTAAATCTACCCCTACGGTTATTGTCCGGTTCTCCATTACCCATCTCCCCATCTCCCCATCTCCCCATTCACCCATCCACCCACTTTCCGAATTCCGAATTCACCCACTCACCATCCCAACTGCTGTGTGGCCTGAATCAAGCGCGGATGCACCCACCAAAAACCGAGTACGAAGATCGTTACACCTATGTAAGCGGGCCGCAGGAACTCTTGCCATTTCAGCTGTTGGCGTCCCTGCAATATAGCTAAGAAGGGAATCACCGAGGTCCGCTCTTGAACGGCTTCAAACGCCTCACCATAGCGTGCCTGCCAGCGGCGATCGCCGTGCCACACAGCAAACAGATGGTGGGCGATCAGTCCTGCCGAGGTCACTAGCATAAACGTGGTGCCGAGCCAAAGCGTATGGGCAATACACCAAATTACCTGCCCCACCATTTGAGGATGGCGGGTAATTCGAATAATTCCGGTTTCATAGAGATGGATTGCGGGCTTTTCAATTGCGGCAATCTCTAGCAGGTTGAACGTGGCAGGGTACAGAAACAAAAATGAAACAGCTGAAGCGATCCATACACCTGTCATCAGGCCCGGTACACCCTGCAAG
>JBCBJE010000151.1:0-8857 GCA_038523735.1 Cyanobacteria bacterium J06626_18
GTTGAGACTGGTGGCCACCTGGGGATGGCGCTCCCCCAGCTGCTCGCGACGAATCGCCAGGGCATCCAGCTGGAGCGGTTCGGCTTCGCTGTAGCGGCCTTGGGCACGGTACAGCGAAGCCAGGTTGTCGAGACTGGTGGCCACCTGGGGATGGCGCTCCCCCAGCTGCTCGCGAACAATCGCCAGGGCTTCAAGATAGAGCGGTTCCGCCTCGCCGTAGCGGCCTTGGGCCTCGTACAACTCTGCCAGGTTGTCGAGACTGGTGGCCACCTGGGGATGGCGCTCCCCCAACTGCTCGCGAACAATCGCCAGGGCTTCAAGATAGAGCGGTTCGGCTTCGCCGTAGCGGCCTTGGGCACGGTAGAGCCAGGCCAGATTGTTGAGACTGGTGGCCACCTCGAGATGGCGCTCCCCCAGTTGCTCGCGACGAATCGCTAGGGCTTCAAGATAGAGCGGTTCTGCCTCGCTGTAGCGGCCTTGGGCATAGTACAGCGAGGCTAGGTTGTTGAGACTGGTGGCCACCAGGAGATGGCGCTCCCCCAGCTGCTCGCGATAAATCGCCAGGGCTTCAAGCTGGAGCGGTTCGGCTTCGCTGGAGCGGCCCTGGGCTTCGTACAGCAAGGCCAGGTCGTTGAGGCTGGTGGCCACCTCGGGATGGCGCTCCCCCAGCTGCTCGCGATAAATCGCTAGAGACTCAAGATAGAACGGTTCCGCTTCGCTATAGCGGCCTTGTTGATACAGCGCAACTGCTTGCTCATTGAGTGCATAGGCCCGCTGCAGCGCTTCATTCTGGGTTGCTTCAGCCGTAGTCAGTTGCGTGAATTGCTGGGGCTGATCCGCGATCGCACCTGCGGGCAGTAACCCCATATTCCCGGCAGCCAGTAACAATACCAGTATCCTGCCCGTCCGCCGTCGCTTCAGTACCACGCTTTTCACCTGTATCACGTCCCCCACAAAGGGATCTATTGCTGGCCTCCGGGTACTTATTCAAAGGGCGTTGCTGAATATCGGTATATTTTCGCAAAATTCCGAACGGGTCTTCACAGCTGTTAGCAGTCAGTTCATACTGAGAGTCAGCAACGCCAGACCTGCGACCCAATCGTTCGAGCCTCGCTCTATAGCTACATCAAACTGTAATTGTGGTGAAGCGTCGGCTCATACCCAGGCGGCTAAACAAGCTATTCACAGAACTGCAGGGAGAGCTAGATAAGCTACCACAGCGCAGGCAGAAAGCTTTTATCACCCAGCATTACATACTCAATGCCCAGGTTGGAAAGTGGCTTTCCGAATGTCAGCCTAGCGACCTCGCCATTGGGAAGAATTCTGGAATCATCAGACACGTTACGACCCATGCCACCTGCAGTCGACGCATTACAGAGCTACAGTTATTCTGTGAGGTCGCGCCACAGTGCGCGAATAAATCGAAGAAAGAAAGGGTGGGCAAGGTCTATCCCCGATTCGTTGGAAAGATATTCAGCGACTTGGTTGATGAGTACCCAAAGTAGCTTGACCGAAGGTAAGTCATACAGAACAATGCCCTAAGGGCTAGTTTGTGATGAGACCTTTAAACAAGCCCTCTGTTTTGTGCCTGTCCTGGTAGTGCAGCAATTCTGTGTCACATTTGGAGATTGCTGCTGTCTGCTGTGACTAGTGCATTGGTAATTGCCCATACCCCTCGGGACATCTGGAGTGAGACATTGACAGAGCAAAGTGTTCAGCCTGCATCAGCTTCTGCCACTATCTCGCGACAAGAGTTGCGGGAACTGGTGCGAACGCAACTACAAATGCTCTTAGATCAGGAGAATTTTCAAGGGGCCAAGGCGCTCCTCGTGCCGGTACAACCTGCGGATATTGCTGAAGCCATCGAAGGCTTACCCGACACCATGCAGGCGATCGCCTTTCGACTGCTGTCTAAAGATGAAGCGATCGAGGTGTACGAAAACCTGGACTCCAGCGTGCAGCAGAACCTGATTGAAGATTTCAAGCGTCAAGATGTGCTGGACATCGTGGACAAGATGTCGCCGGACGATCGCGCGCGCTTGTTTGACGAACTGCCAGCCAAAGTTATCAGACGTTTGCTGAGTCAGCTCAGTCCGCAGGAGCGGGAAGCGACAGCCTTGCTTTTGGGCTACGAATCGGATACCGCCGGGCGTATCATGACGCCCGAATATATTTCTTTGAAAGAGAGTTGGACCATTTCGCGGGCGCTGGAGCACATCCGCAATCAAGCTGATGTGAGTGAAACGATTTACTATCTCTACGTCACGGACGCGGCGCGACGTTTGACTGGGACGCTTTCGCTACGCCATCTCGTCATCGGGCAGCCCGAGCAGACGATTGGTGACATCATGACGCGGGAGCCGGTGTCGGTGCAGACGGGAACCGACCAAGAGGAAGTTGCGCAGATGATCCAGCGCTACGACTTTTTGGCGGTTCCGGTCGTTGATACTGAGCAGCGGCTGGTTGGCATTGTGACGGTGGACGACGTGATTGATGTCTTGGAAGAAGAAGCAACGGAAGACATCTATGCCTTAAGTGGGGTGCAGTCCGGTGGTGATAACTACTTCCAAACAAATTTGCTGGTGGTTGCTCGCAAACGGGTGGTGTGGCTGTCGGTACTGCTTCTGACCAATGCACTGACAGCCTGGGTGATTCGGAGTCAAGAGGCGGTGCTGGCCCAGGTTACTGTCTTGATGGCGTTTGTCCCGCTCCTGACGGGGACAGGCGGTAATGTCGGCGCTCAATCTTCGACGGTCGTCATTCGGGGGATTAACACCAACGATGTCGCGACGATGAACTCGCTGAACGTGATTCGACGTGAGGCGATCGCCGGCGCATTGCTCGGTGTTGGGCTAGGCGTAGTGGTGATCGGCTGGGCCTATGTTCTCCAAGGTGCAGAGGCGAGTTGGGCGGTATCAATCGCAGTGGGGTGCAGTTTAGTGGCGATCGCCATCTTGGCTTCTACCGCCGGAGCCGCTTTACCATTCCTATTCAAGAAACTCGGTTTTGATCCAGCTCTGATGTCTTCCCCCTTCATCACCACAATTGTGGATGTTTTGGGCGTGCTGATCTATCTCAACCTCGCTCGCTACATTCTGCAAATCGAAGGTTGAATTTCCTGTGCCGGGATACTGTCGGACGGGTTTTGGACACAGGGGGTTGTCAACTCTGCTACAAACACGCATTAAAATGGATGAACGCGATCCGATATGCAATTTTTAGTTCGATATCGCAGACTATATAGAAACAAATGTTTACAATGGGATTGGCTAGGTGAAGTGCCTTGAGTGATTCAGTACCCGATCTTTTCATCGGCTGCCTATCATTGAGCCAGTCACTGTCTTGAAACTCTGAGTTAGGCGGCCCGTGTTTCAGAAACTTAAGCAGGACATGAAAAATGACCTAATTGCAGGTCTATTGGTGGTGATTCCTTTGGCAACGACCATTTGGCTCACCATCACAGTTGCTACCTGGGTAATTCGGTTTCTCACGCGGTTTCCCAAGCAGCTCAATCCTTTTACTGGGTTGCCGCCGTTGCTGGGCGACGTGTTGAACCTTGCGATTGGGTTTGCTGTTCCGTTGCTGAGCATTTTGTTCATCGGCCTGATGGCGCGCAACATTGCAGGCCGATGGTTACTCGATTTAGGGGAGCGCATTGTACAGTCAATTCCCTTGGCAGGGTCGGTCTACAAAACGCTACAGCAGCTATTGCAGACAGTTTTTCAAGATTCTAAAACGCGCTTTCGCCGTGTCATTTTGGTGGAGTATCCGCGTCGAGGGTTGTGGGCTGTGGCATTTGTCACCGGCAATGTGGCAACAGAGACAACGACGAGCAACCCGATGATCAGTGTTTTCATTCCCACTACTCCGAACCCAACAAGCGGTTGGTATGCGGTGGTTCCTGAAGCCGATGTCGTCAACCTTTCCATTTCCATTGAAGAGGCATTCAAAGTTTTGCTCTCAGGCGGTATCGTGGGGCCCAACTTAGCCGCCTCGATTCCTCCGGAACGTATTTTGGCCGAAGCCTCTGAGCAGAATGGAAGTAGCCAGCCGCTTTTACGGAATCAGCCGGTCTTAGAGTAGAAGCCTGCTAAGATCACTAGGCTGTGGTTTCCGGTGTACGTATGCAGATCCGTCGTTTTGCGCGTGAGCTGGCCCTGTTGGGGATGAGTCAGCTACCCGACAAGGTTAGCGCGATCGCCTCCCAAGATTTGAATGGGCTGATTACAGCGGCGGTGCAATCGCTGGTATGTGAGGTGCAGGACGCACTTGAGGTGGCTGCGGGCGATTTGCAGCGAAGCCAAGAGCGGTTACTGGAGAGTGAAACCCGAACGGATGACGTGAAGGATGCAAGGACTCTGGTGGAGGAGGCTATTGCGATTACCCAAACGGCAGTCAATCGTTTGGGTGGGGCTGTTCAAATTCCAGAACTGGTACAGCTTTCCAATCGTAAGGAAGTCCGTAACTATGCCGTTGAGCTGCTGACAACGACCGCTCGACATCGCGCTGAAGTGGATGCCGAATTGGATGCAGTGATGGTGGCCTGGCAGGTTAAGCGTCTGCCGCAAATTGATCGCGATATGCTGCGAATTGCTGTTGTGGAGATGCGACATCTCGGGATTCCTGACCGGGTTGCGATTAATGAAGCGATCGAGATTGCCAAGCGCTACAGCGACGAGGATGGTTACCGATTTATCAATGGTGTTTTGCGACGCTGGGTGAATCGCTACTTGAACATGGGTAACAGTAGTAGTGGGCAGCGATCGCCTGACGAAGCAGAAGCGGTTCCTGCGAGGGCGGATGGCAATCCTGCCGCAACCGATGCTGCCGCAACCGATGCCGAATCCTCGTTGCTGTAATGTTAAATCCGCACATCACGTTTTTACAATAGTTGTTACGTCCTGCCTGTTCGTTTTGGGGTCGCCCATGGCAAATTTCAATTGGTTTAGCCGTAGTTTTGATAAAGCCTCAGAGGCCGAGAAACCTGCTGCCGAAGCTGAGAAGACGGATGCTACTGCGGCTAGTGAAGAAGCAGGCGTGGCAGCAACCTCAGAGCCTGCGAGTGCTGAGGATTATTTGGCCTGGGCTAAGGCGGCATACCAGAATATCCAACAGCAGACACCGGCAGAAGCAGTAGAAGCGGAGTCTGAGGCTGGCGATGTCGAAGGGGCGGAGGCGGCAGAGGCACAGGGGACAGAAGATGACGATGGCATAGAGACGCGATTCATCGCATCTCCCGAAGCAGAAACAGCCTCCACAGGGCCTGCTTGGATGCAGGCGGCAGCAGAACGGCAGGCACGATTAGAGCAGTTGCAAGAGACAGCGATCGCGGAACTAGAACCGGCTGTTGAACCAGAATCCGCTGCGGTGTCTGTGACTGAGCCGGTGCTGCCCGATATTGATTTTGACGAGGCGTTTCTGTGGTCGGCGGAGGTGCTGGCGGGGCAAGGACGGCAGGCAACTGAGATTTCGGTAGAAGAAATCACCTGGCTCAATCGTTTGCGTCAGGGGCTGGATAAAACCCGGCGGGGTTTGGTGAATCAGCTCAAGGCGATTGTGGGGCAGGGGCCGCTGAACGAAGATGCGGTCTTTGAAATTGAGGCTTTGCTGCTGCAGGCGGATGTTGGGGTGGAAGCTACAGACGCGATTATTGAGGCACTCCAAGCCCGATTGCGTCAGGAAACGCTGCCGCCAGAACAGGCGATCGCCTACCTCAAGCAAATCCTACGCGACATGTTGGACAAGCCGTTAGGCGATGACCATAACCTGACTTTTGTGCCCGAAAAAGATACGCTCAACGTCTGGTTGCTAACGGGTGTCAACGGTGCGGGTAAAACAACAACCATCGGTAAACTGGCTCACATTGCTAAAAAATCGGAGTATGAATGCCTCATCGGGGCAGCCGATACATTTCGAGCAGCGGCGGTAGAGCAAGTAAAAGCCTGGGGCGCGCGCAGTGGGGTTGAGGTGGTAGCGAATCCTGGACAAAATACCGATCCGGCGGCGGTGGTGTTTGATGCCATTGCGGCTGCTCAATCGCGAGGCACTGAATTGCTTTTGGTTGACACTGCTGGACGGTTACAGAATAAGAAGAACCTGATGGCTGAGCTAGCCAAGGTGCGTCGCATTATTGACAAAAAAGCTCCCGATGCTCGGGTTGAGTCGCTACTGGTTTTAGATGCGACTTTGGGACAAAACGGACTGCGCCAGGCTGAAGTTTTTTCTGAAGCAGCCAATCTGAGTGGTGTGGTGCTGACAAAGTTGGATGGTACGGCCAAGGGTGGGGTGGCTCTAGCAGTGGTGCAGCAGTTGGGTCTACCCATTCGATTTATTGGCGCTGGGGAAGGGATTGAAGACTTACGTCCGTTTTCTAGTTATGAGTTTGTGGAAGCGCTTCTCAGCAGTTGAGGCGGCGCGCTTAGACACCGCTCGTATTTCACAATGTAAAAGATTGTTCAGGGCTGTTGCAGCGATGTGATGTCGTCGCGGTAGTTCCGTACAGTTTTAGGTAAGCCTCAAAGGTCTGAAGGCTCCAGGGTTTGGCAAGATGACGCACCTTCTTGCGACTCTGTTTTTGAGCTGCTCGGACTTTCTGAAACCCCTAAACTTATTTGATGGGAGGGATTACAATGTCGTCCTACTTACCGATGCATTCCCCATCCAGGCAAGCGATTGCCCGCACCCGCTTGGGCGTTGTCTTAGTAGTGTTACTCACAGCGTTAGTGAGCGCTTTGATTGTGCAGATACGATCGCAGCACTACGAAATTAATCCTGACCAGATTCCTCTGGCAAATATGAACATTTGGCGGGCGCTAAGCGATTAGACGTTGTCGTCATCAGTTGTTCGCAGTCGACTATTTGCGCCGGACAAGGTGTACTGCATCCTGCCCGTCCGTGTCTTGCAAAAAGACTTTGACGGCTTCTTCGCGGGCAGTGGGTAGGGCCTTGCCCACAAAATCGGGATGAATGGGCAATTGGCGATGGCCGCGATCAATTAAAACAGCTAACTGAATAGTTTCGGGGCGGCCATAGTCATGTACTGCGTTCAGAGCGGCTCGGATAGTGCGCCCACTGTAGATGACATCATCCACTAACACCAGCGTTTTCCCCGCTAGATCCACCGGCACGGCTGTGCGAGCCGGTGTCCGGATGCCAATGCTGTCTAGGTCATCGCGATAGAAGGTAATGTCGAGGGCTCCTAGCGGGACGCGATGATTTTCCATACGATCAATTTGCTCGACCAGCAAGCTTGCTAGGGGCACCCCCCGTGTGTAGATGCCCAAAAGCACCAGGTTTTCTAGCGATTTTGATCGCTCAATAATTTCTGAGGCGAGGCGATTCACAGTACGTCGGAGTCCATCAGCCGACAGGATTTCAACAAAGCTAGCCATAATCAGTCACGACGGTGCGATGGCCTCTGGTTCATCCACAGTGTAGGCCATAACGGCAAATCAGCCCGACAACTCCCACCGTTAGCCAGCTCAAAAAAGCCCGCCGGGTTAGTTGTAATCCTTGGTGAATTGTCTGTGGATGGATAGGATGCGTTGGGTCGCCTAATTGAGGTTTTTTGCGGATTTGCCCTTGATACGTGTTCAGCCCTCCCAATTGCACGCCTAGTGCAGCCGCGTAGGCACATTCGCTCCATCCCGCATTGGGACTGGGGTCGGCAGGGGCATCGCGCCGACACACTTGCCAAACATAGCTGGGGCGCTGCGACCATAGGGCAATGGTAAATACGGCCAAGCGACAGGGGAGCCAAGTCGCAACGTCCTCGGAGCGAGCGCTAAACCATCCCAAGTATGTGTAGGGAGCTTGGCGATAGCCCACCATCGAATCTAAGGTGCTGAGGGCTTTGTAGGCGATCGCCAGACCAACCCCTACGGCAGGTGCGATCGCCAGTCCGATCAAGGCGTAAAACAAGGGAGCCAGCACCCCATCGGTAGCATTCTCACTGATGGTTTCCATGACAGCTCGCAAGATTTCGGGGTCCGATAGTGCTTGGGTATCCCGCCCCACATATAGGCTAAGGCGCTGTCTGGCCTTGGGACGATCGCCCTGAGTCAAAGGTTCCAGGACGTCTTCCGCTGCCCGCCGCAAGCTGCGACCGGCAAAACAGCTAGCGAGGGTGACGACCGCAACCATGAACCCGACCCATGGGGAAAGTTGCCACGCTAATTGGACCGTCCCGCCTGCGATCGCTCCACTCAACAGGGGCAACCCCAGCCCCAAACCCACCCCGGTAAGCCGCTGCAGGCTCGGCGATTTGCAGAGTTGCAACGTAATGCTTTGATACGCCTGAATGACCCACCCCATAACCTGCACTGGATGGAGCCACTGCCACGGGTCACCGATCATGAAGTCTGTGAGCGCAGCCAAGGTTGGAACTGCAACCGGCAGGCTACACCACAAAGCTGGCATTTTCCCCCTGAGCTGCTTGCCAACTGCGAGCATCGTAATACAAATCTTCTAGGGAGATGCTATACAAAGCTGACTTTAGTTTCTCATGGAGGCGATTCCAGATACTAAAGGTGACCCAATCTTCTGCCTGTAATAAATCAGGTTGATAGCGGGGGAGGGGTTCAATCGTTTCGCCAACCGCCTCTAGAATTTCCCCCAAAAAAATTTCCCCAGGTGATTTTGCTAGTCGATACCCTCCATGAGTTCCCCGAACTGAAACAACAAGGTTAGCTCGACGGAGTTCAATCAGCAGTTTTTCGAGATAAGGGGCGGGTAAATTCTGGCGCTGTGCGATCGCGTTTACTGAAGCCAAACTTCCCGCAGCTTGGAGACTTAAATCCAGCAGGGCTTTGACGCTGTAGTGCCCTCGTTTAGTTAATTTCATAGTGCCTTCTGGTGA